>CALVUB010000058.1 GCA_944363385.1 uncultured Clostridia bacterium | reverse complement strand
CCATCGCCACCATTTTCTACAATCGTTGGAATTGACAAAATTATCGACTGACCTTGTGTGTTTTGATAAATTTTTTCAAGATAGCTTGATTTTGTAGCAAAACAAGTGTATGGTATTTCGCCAGAAACTGCTCCGACAGCTGAAACAACATAGCCCATGCCTTCATTTTCAAGCGTGGTCGCATTTGGCTCGAAAAGTGTGCAAAACTCATTTTGAGAAACCTTAAATTCACTTGCAATATTGTTGAAAGCAACATCTGTTCGAAGATTTACTTCTCCTTTTGCAAGGTCAGTTCCAATAGTTAGCCCAGCATTTTTGATAACATATTCAAGCGTCATTGCAGGCAAACCGCCAGCTCTTCCTCCAATTATAGTTTTGCCTTTAAGCATTTCAAGTGAAAATTCTCCTTCAATAGGGTCGCGAGAAACTATGAAAGAGCCATCCTTTTGAGTAAGTTGCCCAAAAACTATAGGGTGGTCAGACGAAGTTGATGAATAGATAACTGTTTCAGGGCCAGCCAAAATTATGTCTGCACTTCCGCTTAAAAGAGCGGTCATGGAAGCATCAGAACCAGTCGCTGTTTCTATAGTTACGCTAAGGCCTTCATCTTCAAAAAACCCCATGTTGTATGCAACATAGAGTGGTGCATAGAAGATGCTTCTTGTTACTTCGTTAAGCCTTATTTTATTTGGATCAGAATTTCCACAGCCCACAAAGATAAGGCAAGCTGTCAGACACAGCATAAACGAACAAGCCATGAGTGATAATTTTTTTATTGTTTGCATTTTTCCTCCTCACAAAATCAGTTTATGAGGAAATAGCACTTTAAGTGCCTTGTTTTTTCATTATATGAGTGCCTTTTGCAAAATTTATCACATATTTTTGTTCTTGGCTTCCACTTTGCCAGCTGATTTTTATTTCAATCTCTTTTTCAACATCTTCAACTTTTGGCGTCAACTCAATCTCACCAGTTTTTTGTCCAGAAATATAAAGTTGCTTAAAGTAGGGTGGATTTTCTACTCCGTCAACCCAAACTATGATAGCTTCATAACTGTCAAGTTCAGTTGGTGCGGTCAATTTTATTCCTACTCTTGCTCCATCTTCATTCCAACCTTTTGATAAATCTGCCTGATAAAATTGTACAATTTCGCCTTCGCCACCAAAGGTTATTTTTCCACTTTCCTTGATATATTCAAAAGAAAGAGCGCCACCTGTCCCTTCATTATTGCGTGACACCTCTGCCATGTCAAAAATTTTGTCACAGCCCGTGCAAAAGGGTAAAATTAAGATTATTGATAAAATAAAAAACAATTTTTTCATAGATTTATTTTTATCAAAAAAGTGTTTTTTATCACTTTTTTCAATTTTTAATATGTTCTTTTTGCTCTTTTATGCTAGTTAATTGTATTTTTAAAACATCAGAGCGCTTGAGAGAATATTTAGAAAACATCATTATTGCCAGTGCAAGAAAAATTGTGCAACCAAAAAATACTATCATTCCAAGTCCATTTTGAACTGAAAGAGCTTGCAGAGGCTCTGAAGAGTCAAATTTGATTATGTCAAGCAAAAAGCCGATGATAAGCAGGGCAATCGAGTTGGCTAGGTTGTATGTGAAGGTAAAAAATCCAGTGTAAGAGCCTGCATTGTTGTTTCCTGTCTTGTAAATTTCAAGCGTTACAACATCAGCATACATGGCAAATGGCAAGCTATACATTGCTCCAGCGCCAATCCCGCAGAAAACAAGGCATGGCATGGCGACATAAAACATGATTTCAACAGCAATATATTCTCGAAATAAAAAGGTTAAAACAATCAAAAATACGCCAAAGATTATCGTGCTAAGTGAGTAAATTAGCGCTTTTTTCTTATCAAGTCGCTTTGAAATATAGACCCATAATGGTTGTGATATTATTGCTCCGCCAAAAAGACATATAAGCACTATCGAAATTTGCGGGCTTGAAAAATGATAACAATAGGTAAAAAGGTGAAGGCCGACTGAAGTGAGAAAGGCAGAAGCTATGGTGGCAAAAGAATAACCTAGAATGACATTTCGAAAGTCTTTTTTCTTTAAAATATCAAAATAACCATTGACTAGAGCAGAAAATCTAAATTTGTCTTTTTTAACTTCTTGACTGTAAATTTTGTTTTTTCTGGTATAACTAAGGCAGGAAGAAATCATGATAAGCCCAAAGAATAAAAGCATTACAGAATTGATAAAGGCAATTTTAATGTAACCACTTTGGCTGTGAGAGGCTTGAATAGAAATGGAAATTGAAGGCATAAAGAAATACATTAAAATGCTTGGAAGAACCATACCTATTATGGAAAAAACGGTTTTAAAACCTTGAATTTTTGATTGTTCGTTATAGTCAGGCGCAAGGTCAATGGCAAGAGCGGCATAAGGTGTGCCAAAACAGGTGTTGGCACTTTCAATTGCCAGCATTCCAATAAGAAGCCAGAAAAATTTTCCAATTTCTGGCAAAGAGGCTGGCATTGACCAGATTGAGATGTTAAGAACGGCAATTACAAATATTCCAAAGAACATAAATCCAAGTCGTTTACCAAAAAATTTGTTATTTGTGTTGTCAGACAAATGACCAATTAAAGGGTCGCTTACGCCGTCCCAAAGAGATGAAATTGCAACAGCAATGCCCACAAGAGAACCAGAAATTCCCATGACTGAAGTGCCAAAAAACATTATAAAATTATTCAATGTTTGTGACATTGAACTGTAACCAAGCCCGCCTATTCCATACAAAAATTTATTGCGAAACTTTAAATTTGTTTTCACAAAATTATTGTTATGTTTTGCTGGAAACTTTTATGCTCTTTTCACATTTATTCTCCACTCGTTAATTTCTCTTCTGGAATTTTCACATGCCCCTTTGTTTTTTTGCAAAGAGGACAGGTTTGCCACGCTTTTTTATCTTCAATGCTGTGTCCGCAATTTGAACATGTCCAGATAAGTGGTTTGTCGCTGTTATAAAGTTGACGCTTGTTGTAGTTGAGGGCAAGCGTTTTTAAAATTTGGCTATGTTTATGCGAAACCTTGCCAATAAGCTCAAAAATCCCAGCAATTTCCTTGAAGCCTTCATCGATTGCCACTCGAACAAATTGGGCAAAAAGATTTTTGCCTTCATATTCTTCAATAATTCCAGCTCGTTCAAGAGAAAAGGTGATTTTGTTGTCTTCAAATGGATAGCCAGCTTCAACCACAACGTTATCTCTTTTGTTTTCAGAAAGTTCCAGCATAAGACTGTATAGCCTTTGACTCTGTCCAATTTTGTGCCTTGCCATTTCTTCTAAAAGTGAGGATAAATACATCATGCCGTCATCATGAGCATCCTTTGCCATAAATAAATATCTTGCAGAATCTTGACAAAGCCCTGCAAAAGCCCTTGCAATGCTGATTTTAGTTTGACTTTCATTAAATTGCATAACATTCTCCTTGTAAAATCAAGTATTTCCATTTTATTAAGCGCTAAACATTTGATTTTTTTTCTTTTTTTTAGTAAACTATACTTAAGAGGTGTCAAATGAGAGATTTTTCTAAACTTGAAAACGAAAATGTGGAAAAATATCACTACTACATAATCGGCAAAGACGAGAAAAAGATTGTAGGCAAACTAGACAAACTTATGAAGTTTTACACTCTGCGTTTTATTGAAAATTTTATTGGAAGAGAAATTATTTACGATGTTCCAAATGATATGCTTTCAAATGCAGGGCTGGTTTTATCTAAACAATATGAAGAGTACAATCGTATTTTCTTTAAGGTTAGAAAAATAAGCTTTTTACCTACAAATGTAAAAAGGAAAAGCAAAAAGTATTATCTTGCAGAATGCACAGGCTCAGAAGAACCAAAAGATTTTCCTATTCAAATTGCAAACGCAATTCAGTCTTCCTTTACCGAGCCTTTTACTATCGACTTGGTTTCTGTGGTAAGGCAAACTATTCCCAAAATTGAAATTAAAGTTTATGGCAAAAAATACAAAATTGTGGGAGGATTTGGGTATAAAGCCAAAATGTTTTTTGAAAAAACTGAATACAAAGACTTGTTAAGTGGGAAAAAGGTTATCAAATATGGCTTAACTTTCAAAGCGCCGATAGGTGAAGATAAATATAACCAAGAAATTCTGGATGTGATTGATAAATATTGCACGGAACTTGTTCCATATAAACAAACAAGATTTGAAATTGCCAAAAGACTTCTCTTTCCAGAGCCAATGGTTGAATAAAAAAATTTAATAATGAAGAATAATTTGCTTGACACTAAACAAAGAAAAATTGTAATATATAAGAAAGGAGGGGGAAATGAAATTAAAAACATTAGTTTTGCGAGTTTTAACAATTTTATTGTCATTAGGCGCTATGATTAGCATGGCTGGAGGTGCTTATTTCACTCAAACAGGGAATGAATATATTGAGTTGAGTAGTGAATCAACGAGCTTTGGTAAGTGGTTTGAAATGCTAAATGGCGATGGAAGCTTTATTTTTGGAGGTGCTGAAGGAACTTGGAAGGGTAGCGAAGCGTTCTTCATTATCAGCATTATTGTGCTTAGCCTTTTGATCATCGCGATTGTGCTTCAATTCTTTATTAAAAAGAATTGGCTTCAACTTACTGTAAAAATATTGTCTATTTTTGCATTAATAGCAGTTCTTCTCGCATTTGTTCTTTTGCTTGCTGGCTGTCTCCAACGAGTAGCTAATATTGAAAGTGTATCTTATATGCCTGCAGTTGGTGCATGGCTATTTCTTGTGTTTGGTCTTATTGGTTCAGCTCTTGGCATTGTGTGCGGAAGCAAACTTAAAAACGCTAAGAAATCAAAGAGAAAATAAAATATCAAAAATTAAAGTGAATCTCAAGTGGTTCACTTTTTTTTCAATTGTTTTTAAAATATAAAATAAAATTTATAAAAATGCTTGACTTGTGGTCTAAAAACGGGTATAATAAACAAGTATCATGTTGTCGCCTCATGGTCAAGCGGTTAAGACCCCGCCCTTTCACGGCGGAATCAGGGGTTCGATTCCC
>CALVUB010000057.1 GCA_944363385.1 uncultured Clostridia bacterium | reverse complement strand
ATGATTGCATATCCCAATCTGGAATGTCTCCATTCATGTTTATATAGTCTTCTTCCAAAATTTCCACTTTCGTTGTGCCTGACTTGATACGCGCAACATGAAAATAACTTTCTCCATTTTCATCTTCAGTTTTAAAGATTGAAATTTTGTCGCCACCTTTGCCTATAACTCTTTTGATAATTGTTTTACCGCTGTTTGGCGCTGTCGGATAACGAATGATAACAATATCTTGATAATTTATCACTGCGTCTCTATCGACAATGCAATAATCTTGTGCCTCAGATTGCAAATATATATCAGGATTTAAAGTTGGTTGCATTGAACGGCCTATAATCCGTATCAGACTATATTCCGACTGAAAGGCACAAAAAAGTGAGATAAAAATAACACAAAAAACAAAAAAAGCGATGTAAAGAGTTTTTAAACATTTATTTACCACCTTTCCATATCTTTCATCTTCAAAATATAAAAACTGCACTTCGTCAAAATTTATGTTCAATGTTATTATACCTGCTTAGTCATTTTACAACAAAATGATAAACATTCCAAACAAATTTATGCATTTTTTGAAAATTTACATCCGCAATAGTTTTGTCTGTAAAGGTTATATTTTTTTGAAAATTCTATGCTCTTTTTATAACCATCTTGTTTTTTATAGTTGCCTTCAACAAATTCGATTTCTTCGTCAAATGAAATGCTTTTGCCAATTGCATTGATAACTTCTGCATTTTTATGAGGAGAAACAGTCAAAGTTGTGCCGAAACAATCAAAGCCAAGTTCTTTGGCTTTTTGCGCGGTTTTAAGAAGTCGAAGTTTAAAGCAAACCGCACATCTTGCACCGCCCTCTCTTTCATTTTCAAGACCTTTCACTTTTGACAGAAACTGCTCTGGAGCAAATTTTTCTTCCAAAACTGGCACGCCAACAATTTGGCAATATCTTTTTTGCTCTGAAAGCCTGTGGGTAAACTCTTCATCAGTGTCTATATTTGGATTATAATAATATATAGTTATATTATATTTATCTTTTAAAACATCAATAACTTGCGTTGAGCAAGGTCCACAGCATGAGTGAAGCAGAAGTTTTTTCATTTCACGCTCCTCAAAATTTTGATTGCGTCTGCAAAAATTTTGTTTTTTGCAATCATATCTTTCACATCATCTTCAACGCTGTCAATGTTGAACATCAAAACGCCCATGCAGTCGCCACAATCAATAAAAATCTGCACCACGAAAATAAGTTTTTGGTTGAAACCCTTTATTATATAGACAGGAAAGACAAAATCGCCAAGTCTGATATTGAAACTTTTTTCAAGTTCATACTTTTGGCTTATCATCTTGCTGTCATGGCAAAGATTTTCATAATTTTCAAAAAATTCTTCTTTTGACCTGTGAACTTCAAAAAAAGAGATTACCTGTCCTTTATCTGAAAGGTAATTTTCTTTATTGATAAAGCCCTGCCCGTTTGGCAGATTATATTTGTCCTCTGTCAGCTTGTAATCTTTAGGCAAAACAAAGCTCATGTCATTTAGTGTGTCAAAAACTCTTTTCATAATTTCCTCTTGGCTTTATTATGCCAAAAAGATAGTTTTTTGTCAAGAGCTATATGGCAGAAACTGCATAAAGCATGATGTCATTGACTGATGCGCTTGTGAGGAAATACACCAAAATTTTGCCCTCTCTTTTGTAAGAGACCAAGCCTTGGTCTTTAAGGCTTTTAAGTTGATGCGAAATTGTGGTTTGATTTATACCAAGAATGGTTGAAAGGTCGTTGACGCACATGTTTGACATAGAAAGACAGGACAAAATTTTTATTCTTGTCGAGTCTGCAAAATTTTGGAAATAATCGGCAAGCGCTCTGGTTGCACTCTCGCCAGGAAGCGCGCTCACAATATCGCGCCTGTTTTTTTCAGTTAAAAGAAGAAATCTATCCATATTCTCACCCACTTTTTTGTTAACATTTTGAAAGTTTGATTCATAAATATTTATAACTTTGCCTTGCACTTATATTTTGACAAAAACGAAAGAAAAATCAAAAAAGAAAAATTGTCTTTTTTGACAGAAAAACAAGATTTTTGTAAAAAGGGGGAAATTATGAACAGCACACAAAACATTTTGTTTGTGCTTTTGCTTTCTGTCATAACTTCGGCAACTGACACAAACTTAAACACCAACACAAATTTTCTGCTTCTTTTGCTTTTGGCGCTAAACGGACAAAATAGTCTTGCTGGCTATAACTCTTGCACACAAAACACCTGTCCAAACAACAACACATCTTTCTTCTAAAAAAATGCCTGTTTTGCAGGCGATTTTTTTTGTTTTAGAAAAGTATAGAAAAATTTATTTTTTTAAAATTTTAAGTCAAGGTAAATAATTTTAAATTAATTGCAGAAAAATAAATAAAAAATAAATTAAAAAAAAATTAAAAAAAATTAAAAAATTTGTCAAAATCGTTTTGTAATTTATTTTTTTTGTGCTATTATAAGCATGTAAATAAAAAATATTTCTCATCGGGAGGTAAATTATGTTTAGTTTATTGGGAATAGCCGCAAGTTGGACAGAATTTTTTTCTAACTTAAAAAACACGATTACGGATGGAGACTATTCTGGCTCTTGGGAAGTCTTAAAGAGTGTTTTTGAGGTCCTTTCTATTGTTTTGTGGGTTATCCTTGGTATTGTTGGTGCAGTTGGTGCAATTTATGCCATTTGGCTGGGCATCAAACTTGCAAAAGCTGAAGACCAAGGCAAGCGTGATGAAGCAAAGAAACACCTTATTGCAGTTGCAATTGCAGTTGGTGTGACTATTGTTCTTATCTTATTCTTCAACACATTCCTTCCAATGATTCTTGATGCATTTAAGGTTGGACAAGTTATTGACCTTGATACTCCAAGTGACACACCTACAGAGTGACCCACCTACAGACAAAACATAAGAACACTAGCATGGCTTTAAACCTCACAAATTTGTGAGGTTTTTTTATTGAATTTTTCTTTTTAAATATAAAAAAGGCAAGACAACCACAAATGTTGTCAATAAATGCTTGCTAAAATCAAAATAATGTGATAAAATAAAAGAAAAAGGAGAGCAAAATGAACCTTTCACTTCTGGCTTACACATATCAAGGTCAACTCGGATGGCTCAACGATTTGTATGGAACGCTTCCATACATTTTGTATGGCATTCTTGCTTGCGTTGGTGGTGCAGGAATGGTCTATGCAATCATCCTCGGCATCAACCTTGCAAAAAGCGAAAGTGAAGACCAACGAAAAAATGCTGCAAACAGAATTCGTAACACTATTGTCGGCGTTATCGTTTTGGTTGTTCTTGTGTTGTTTATAAACATTGGCATTCCTGAAATTTTGCATGCAGTTTATCCAAACCTTGTCACTTAAAACAAACAAAAACTCAGTAAACATCATAAATACTTGTGTAAAAGGAGAAATCTATGCACAAGTATTTTTTTAGACATAACAACTTGACTGAAAAAAATGAAATTTCAAAAAATGGAAATATTTTTTCACAAATTCTTTCCTCTCAATCAACTGAGATGAACCAGCTTAAAACCACCTTGCAACAACTTTATAACCTTGTGGTTATTGCAAAAGAAAAAGCTGACAAAGATGAATTTATCGACCGACTTTGCAAAGTCGAACTTCTTGTCAGCAATCTTTATTATTCTTTCTTTGCCTCCCCGCTTGAACTTCCAGAAAAATCATCTTCTGACCTTGATTTTAAAGGGTTGATTTTGCAGGCGATTGAAACTTCAAAAAATTTGATTGAGCAAATCAACATTCCAGAAGAAAATCGAACAGCACTCATCATCAATCTTGACCTTCAAAATCTTTTAAACATAATTTAGCCATTTTCTTGTTCATCAGTCATTTGTTTTAAATCTTGCAAAATTGACAAAATTTTGTATTCATATTCAAAATCTATTTTGGAAATTTTATACAAAAGCTCTTTGGCAATGTTTTTCTTTAAAACTTTTGCCTCTTCATTAATTATTTTACCTTCTTTGTCTCTAACTTTTTGCTTTTGTTTATCATTACTATGTTCTTGCATTGTAAGCGTGTAGAATTCTTTGCCATATTCTTCGTTTGCAAATGAAGATGCGTTCAAAATGTCAATAATAGCTTGAATATGTTTTTCGCTATAACCCTTTTTAAGTTTTTTTAGATGATATTTTATCCTTGCCATGATTTTATTATATCCTGCTCGTATAATTTTCCCTGTGCTATCACCAAAATTTACGCTGTCAGAATGAGGGCTTAAATCAATAATTTGTGGATTGTTTTTCAAAAAATCGATAGTAAGGTTTCTTATCAGCTCTTTATACTCGCTCTGCATAAGTTCTGTAGGGTCAATTTTTATCATGTTTTTGTTATGCTTTATGGCATAAGGAACAACATTTTCTTCAAGATAAACCTTTATTGCAATTTTATAGCAATTCATCTTATCAAGTATTATGCGTATAAGTTTTTCTATTTCTTCTCTCAATCTGCAACCTCTTATGCTTATTTTACAACAAAAACGGCTGTTTTTCAAGCATTTTTATATATTTTGAGACAATTTTTCGCACTTTATCATATTATGCATTGGAGCGATAAACTCCAAGTGAGGAAAAATATGTTCTATAACTTTTTTGGAAATAACAGACCAAATTGCTGTCAAGGACCTTGTCGTCCTCCGATAATTATTTCAGGTGCAACTGGCCCAACTGGCCCAATGGGCGCACCTGGTCCTCAAGGCGCAACTGGTCCAACAGGCCCCGCTGGTGCGACTGGTCCAACTGGACCTACAGGACCAACTGGCGCAACTGTAACAACGGTGGCAGTTGTGGCAACCAACACCCTTGATGCTGGCTTACCTGCATCGGTAACACAATCTGGCACTGGTTCAACTGCTGACCTGACCTTCAACATTCCGCAAGGTGAAACTGGCCCTACAGGCCCTGCTGGTGCGACTGGTCCAACCGGCCCTACAGGTCCAACTGGCACTCAAGGCTTAACCGGTGCGACAGGCCCTACTGGCGCTACCGGCCCTGCCGGAGCAGGAACAACAGGTGCAACAGGCCCTACTGGCGCTACCGGTCCAACCGGTCCTACTGGCCCTGCCGGAACAGGAACAACAGGTGCAACAGGCCCTA
>CALVUB010000056.1 GCA_944363385.1 uncultured Clostridia bacterium | reverse complement strand
GTCAAAGCTCAATAACGTGAAATCTATTTAATATTCAACAAAGAAGCATAGAATTTTCTATGCTTTTTTTGTTGAATTTTTGGCTTTAAAATAAATTAAACATCTCAGTATTATTTGCAGTTTTAACCTTGGTTTTTAAAAATCAATAAATTTTCACCTTTTCTTTTAAAAGATATTGACAAAAATTTAATTTGTGGTATAATATATATCGTAAAAGAAAGGAGAGAGCTATGGGATTTTTTAGTAAAAGAAAAGAAAGAAAAGCAGAAGAAAAAGCAGACAAACTTAGGCAGATTGTAGAGCTTGTAGAAGCACAGCCAAAAAAATTTCAAGATGAAAGTCTGAAAGAATATAGACAGAATTGGACAGTTGCCTTAGTAGCAATAAGAAGAGATGTCAACAACTGGGATTATGTGGATAAAGCTTTGCGAGAAAGTAAATCTTTTCAAGAAGATGCTATTAAAGAAAACTTAGCTGTTTTGGGGAAGATTTATCCGAAAGGAATTGACAATTTGGTTATAGCAAAGCATTATATATCATTACTATCAAAAAAAGAGAGGCGAAGATATTTTCCCCCTTCCATATTGAAAGATCTCGAAAAAGAAGAAAAAAACAGACAAGCTAGAAAAGAAATTGATAAAGCTTTAGCTGGACGTAGAGAAAAATTTTCTTCTATTTTTCCTGTTGAAAAAGATGAAGAGGAAAAAGCGGAAGAAAAGCCTGAAAAGAAACCAGAAACTCCACAAGAAAAATTGTTTGGTTTGATAAGAACTTCGTATATAACATCTGAAGGTGATGAGCGTCTTGGCAAAATTACACAAGCTATTGAAACTGTTGGAACAATCAATATAACTGATGGAGAAGGTAAGTCATTGCTCAACAATTTCTTTCATTACAACAGGTCTATAATTGTTTGGCGCGAACTTGAAAGATGGTGCTGGAAAGAAAAGCTTAAAATTACTGAGGATGATTTAAAGCCTTTTGAGAGTGTCAAAGATAAAACTTCTTCAGATTCGGAGTGCTTTGAAGCAGTTAATAAATATATAGAAAAATTTACCGATTATACCGATTATAATAAGTATTGTGACGACATAAGGGAAGGGAAAATTAAAATTGTTGAAGTTCCAGAAAAGTTATTGGATAAAGATCTATGTCTTTTATACATTCAAAAAAACGGTAAATTTGCATACTTTGATATACCAACAAAATATGCCAACGATTATGAAATTTGCAAAGCTGTTTACGACATGGATCCTGCTTTTAAAAATCATCTGCCTAAAAGTATAGTTGAAAAAATTGAAAAAAATTTATCGTCTACAGAAGAATCGGAAGAAAAATAAAAGTAAATGCGCCTGAGAAGTTAAATTCAGGTGCATTTTTATTGTTTTTTGTCATAAAAACAAGATCGCTCAAATATTTTATAACATGAAAAAAATACATTTTGGTGTTATAAAGTTTAGAAAAACAGTTGTAAATGTTTTGATTGTGGCGATTGTTGCCATCATTTCTGCACTTGCTCTTTGGGGCGGACAAATGCTTGTTTCCACTTCTATTGTCAGCGGAGTTTATTATAATGGTGACAAAAATTCTAAAAATGTCAGCTTGATGATAAATGTTTATTGGGGTGATGAATATCTTCAACCAATGCTTGATGTTTTAAAGGAAAATGATGTTAAAACCACTTTCTTTATAGGCGGAACTTGGGCTGTTTTAAATGAAGATATGCTTAAAACCATTTATAATGACGGTCATGAAATTGCAAACCATGGTTATCACCACAAAGACCACGATAAATTGAGCGAGCAGGGCAATATTGATGAAATTTCAACCACTCATAAAATAATAAAAGAACTTTTAGATGTTGATATGACTCTTTTTGCTCCTCCAAGTGGCGCTTATGACAAAACAACGGTGTCGGTCGCATCTTCACTTGGCTATAAAACGATTATGTGGACGCGTGACACAGTTGATTGGCGCGACCATGATAGCGACCTTATTTATAATCGTGCAATTAAAAATGCAAGTGGTGGTGATCTTATTTTGATGCATCCAACTGCTCAAACTCTTGAGGCTCTTCCAAAAATTATCTCTTGGTTTAAAGATAACGGCTTCAATTTGACCACTGTCAGCCAAACTTTGGAGGCAAATGAAAGTTAAACGACACAATTTTGCCAAAAAACATAAAATTTACCACTTAAAACAAAAAAATATCTCAACAAAGTTTGAGATTTTTTTGTATTTATGCTATTATTTATATATATAAAACAATATAGAAGGAATTTGTAATGGCAACTTTTCGTCTGACAAAACAAAATAAAAAACAAAATAAGAATAAAAAAAGAATAGTTGGAGCAATTTTACTTGCATTTTCAACCTTTGTTTTTCTTTTTTCAGTGACAAGGCTTGTTGAGCCTTTGCAAACTTTTTTCCTTGGCATTTTAGGCGTTTTTGTCTATCCACTTTCCATTTTTGGAATGATTTTGTCACTTGCTCTTTTAAATAACAAAAAATATGTTATGCCAAAGAGGTACGCACTCTTTTTGATTTTAGCACTCTACTTTTTTCTTTCAATTTTGCAACTTATCATTGTTGGCGCGCCAGGAGAGCTTAGCTATGGCGACTATCTTGCTTTAAATTATACAAAATCATGGACGGCTGGCGGAATAATTATTGGCTTTTTGCCATGCTCGCTTGTCTATCTTATGGGCTCGGTGGCAACTTACATTGTTTTTGCCATTGCACTTGTTATTTGTGTGGTGTTTTTTGTGGAGACAGTGCTTTCACTTAAGAAAAATCAAAAAGAAACTGAGCCTGTCAAGCTTAATATCAAAGATAAAACCTCACAGCAAAAAGAGGTTGAGAGCAAGTCGCCAAAACTTGCAAAGATTTTGACGCCAAAAGAAGAGGTTGATGTGATGTTTTCAGCGCAAGTTGAAGAGGATAAGAAGAAAGAGCTTTCAGCGCGCGAAAAATTAGGTTTGACTGGTGGCTATAAAAAAATTCCAGAAGAACACCAACAAATCAAACTGCCAAAAGAAAACGAAAATGAGCCAAAAATTCCAAATGGCATGAGCGTTAGAGAATACCTTTTACAGCCACCAACAGTTGATATGGACAAATTTATGGCAAACAAAAACAGACGAATTGCGCCTCCTATCACAAACATAAACAACAATGATATCAACAAAGTTATGGGCGAACTTAAAGGGGAAGAAGAAATCAAACCTTCAACATATGTGCATGAAGAAAATTATGACTTTTCAAGACCTGAAATCAAACGCTCTTTGCCTGAAATGAACCCAGAGCAAATCACTTCTCAAGCGGAAGATATAATCCGTGAAGTTGTTAAGGAAGAGATGGAACAAATACAAAACGACATCTCAGACCAAGAATTTATTGACTATTCAGAGACAGATCAACCAAGCAATTATCAGGCAGATGAAAGCTCAATCTATGACAGCCATGAAATTGAGGAGCCAAAAAGAACTTTTGACAGAGAAAGTTTCTCTCGAAATGAGCAACCTAATCGCAGTGAATTTTCAAGAGAGCGTGGTGATTTTTCACGCAATGATTTTTCAAGAGAACGAAGAGATTTTTCGCGTGACAGAGAATTTTCAAGAGATGCTGGAAGCGTAAATAATCATTCAGAAGAGCGCGCAAAAAGGTTCGTTGAACTAGACAGCGACAACAAAACAGAACCAGTTAAACCATATAAATACACTCGTCCACCAATTGATTTGATTACAACTCAATCTGATGACCTTTCAATTTTCAACGAAGAAGTGCCTATGAAAAGGGTGGCACTTGAAAATGCGCTTGAAAAGTTTGGTGTGCCTGCAAAAGTTCAGAATGTTGTTATTGGCCCAACAGTAACTCGCTATGAAATTGAAATGCCAGAAGGTATTTCTGTCAAAAAAATTCTTTCGCTTGACGCCGATATTGCTTATGCTCTTTCAGCAAAAGGTCAAATTCGAATTGAAGCACCAATTCCAGGGCGAAGCAAGGTTGGTATTGAAGTGCCAAACGATAAAGTGGCAAAAGTTAGCATTAAAGATGTTCTTCTGTCAAAAGAATTCTCTCTTTCTCCATCGCCTCTTACCTTTGCTCTTGGCAAAGATATCACAGGAACAGTCAAGGTTTGCAATCTACAAAAAATGCCACATCTTCTTGTGGCGGGAACTACTGGTTCTGGTAAAAGTGTGTGCTTAAACACCATCATTACTTCGCTTATCTATAAATCTTCGCCAGAAGAGGTGAAGTTTATCATGATTGACCCTAAGCAAGTTGAACTTTCAATGTATGAAGGCTTGCCTCATATGGTTATTCCAAAAGTTTTGACCGATCCAAACAAAGCGGTTAACGCTCTTCAATGGGCGGTTGATGAAATGGAACGCCGTTTCAGACTTATCTCTGAAGAGAGGGTGAGAAATATAGATGAATACAACAAAACCGACAAAGTGCTTTCAAGAAAGGTTAAGAAAATGCCTTATATTGTTATCATCTTTGACGAGTTTGCTGACTTTATGGCAGTTGCTAAAAATGAAATTGAAGATAAAATAAGACGTTTGGCGGGCAAAGCAAGAGCAGCGGGTATTCATCTTATCTTGGCAACACAAAGACCTTCAACCGATGTTGTTACAGGAACGCTTAAAGCAAATCTTCCAGCTAGAATTGCCTTCAAAGTTGCAAGCCGAGTGGATAGCGAGGTTATTATGGGCGCCACTGGGGCTGAAAAATTACTTGGCTATGGCGATATGCTTTACAAACCTGCAGATTCTTCTCCTATCAGACTTCAAGGTTGCTTTATTGACACACCTGAAACCAAAGATATTGTCAACTTTACCATTGAAAACAATGAAGAAACCTTTGATGAAGAGGCAAATAATGCAATCAACAGTCCAGGGAAAAGTTCTAGTGGCAGTGGTGGCGATAATGATGGCATGGACCCACTTCTTCCTCAAGCACTGAAAATCTGTATTGATAACGGCGTGGCAAGCACAACAATGGTTCAACGCAAACTTTCAATCGGCTATCCAAGAGCGGCAAGAATTATTGATCAAATGGAGCAACGAAAATATATCTCTACTGCTGAAGGGGCAAAACAACGAAGTGTCTATATCACAATAGAGGAATATTATCAAATTTTTGGAGATAATTATGACTAAAAAAGAACTTACGCAAAAGAAAATATCTGCTATAAGCCTTGGTTGTGATAAAAACAAAGTCGACCTTGAAAAAATGCTTGGAAGAGTGAAAGATTATGGTTTTTCAGTTGTTGGCGATGTGTATGATGCCGACATTGTGATAGTCAACACCTGCGCTTTTATTCAACCAGCACAAGAAGAGGCAATTCAAAACATTTTAGAAATGATAGCGCTGAAAGAAAGGGGGATTATAGAAAAGATTATTGTTTCAGGATGTTTGCCAGA
>CALVUB010000055.1 GCA_944363385.1 uncultured Clostridia bacterium | reverse complement strand
AATATGAAATTGCAAGAAATTTCATCTTTAACTATTCAAAAAATGTTAAATGAAATGTTAGAAGAAAATTTGAGTTTGGATTATGTTAAGAAAACTAAATTCTTGCTTAGACAATTTTTTGAATATGCCGTTGATAATCAATTTTTACTAGCAAATCCAATTCAAAAAGTTAAAGTTAAAAGTAAAGAAAGAAAAATTTACGATAGCGAAAATAAGTATAAAGCAATTCCGCAAGAGATTAGGGAAAAGTTTATAGATTGTCTGAATAATCATAAATTTTTAAAGCCGCTTTGCTTTGTTATGATGTTTGCAGGGCTTCGCACTGGTGAAGCGTTGGCACTCACTTGGGAGAATATTGATTTTAACAAAAAAACTATTAGTATTGAAAAAGCAATTACTACTATTCCTAAATTTGACAAAAATGGTAAAATAACAGAGCGTGTAACTGTTATAGGTGATACAAAAACAAGTTGTTCGGTAAGGACTGTCCCTATGCCAGAAATACTAATTTCTGCACTTAAAGATTATAAAGTCGAACAAGAACTAAATGGCGATTTGCATAACACAAATTTAACAAGTAAAAATTCATTAGTTTTTGCAAATAATGATGGAAGTATTAGAACATACGGCGGGACCAAAAAGATATTTTATAGATTTCTTAAAAAATATGGATTTGATAAATATGGAATACACTTTCACACTTTAAGACATACATATTCTAATATGCTTTTTGAGGCTGATCAAAACCCAAAAGTTATACAAGCACTACTTGGACATAAATCAGTCAAAACAACAATTACAACATATAATTCAGTTGATAAAAGTTATTTTCAAAAAGCAACTGATGTTATTAACAATCAATACAATAATAAAAATACAGATAAAAATAATGACATAAAACAAGAAATAGACGAAGATGAACTAGAAGAATATTTACAATGGAAAAAGGAAAGAGAAAAGAAAAAGAGACAAAAAGATTTTGAAATGTAATTTGACAGCAATTGACAGCAGTTGACAGCAAATATGGCAGTTTTAGGCAGTTTTAGAGAGTTTTTTGACAAAATTCGACAAAATAAGAAAATTTGAAAAATTTAATAAATTTTATTAAAAATAGAAAAAATAAAAATCGCTATATCCCTTATAAATAAAGGTTTATAGCGATTTTTTATATAAAAAAATGAGAGCAAATTTTGCTCTCAAATCTGGTAGAGATGAGTGGACTCGAACCACCGACCCCCACCTTATCAGGGTGGTGCTCTAACCGACTGAGCTACATCTCTATATGGTTTGTTTTAACGAGTTTAGCAACTCTCGTTGGCGTGCTCAAAGTGGTCAAATTCACCTTATCAGGGTGGTGCTCTAACCGACTGAGCTACATCTCTATATAAATTTTTCTTCTTCGAAGAAGAATGCCTTGGCGGTGGCCCACCTTAGAAGAACCTGCCTTAAGGCAGAACCTTGGCGTTCGGCTTCTTATGAAGCCTCGGCTACAGGGTGGTGCTCTAACCGACTGAGCTACATCTCTATAACTTACCCTCTTCCAGCACAATACTCAGAAGAGGTTTTATCCTTTGTTTATCACTCTTGATTAAGCTCAACCAATTGTGCAAATTGATTATAACTTTATTTAAACAAAATGTCAACTATATTTTGAAAATTTTGTCAACAAATTTATTTTTTATCAAAAGAAACGCCAAATTTTTCGAGAATGTCTTTTAAATATTCACCATGACCAAACTGATAATGCACAGCTGCGCGTTGATCTTTTATGTTTTCCTGATAAAACCGTTCAAACATATCAAAGTTTTCTTTAATAAACTTTTCCGAGTTTCCTCTATCATGAAAGCGTTTGTCAAGTTCCATTTTCATATCTTTGTTTGGATAAACAAAACAAAATTTTATTGACCTTTTTTCAAAATAATCAAACATCTCAGGATGAGGCGCGCCGATAATAATTTTGCCCTGGCTGTAAAGCTCATCCAATTTTTTCTCTACATCAGAAAAATGTCGATTTGTTTTTAAAAAAGTTCTGTCCCCTTTTGTTTTTTCAAGCTCCTCTCTTGTGATATCTTTTGGAATATCATACTTGTTTTTCAGCCTTACTTCATCGGCATCCACAATAAAATCATAGCGATCTGCAAGATAAGACTTTCCACAGCCTGGTGTGGCGATAATCGCTGAAAATTCAATTCCCTTATATTGCATACAAACTCCTTTATTCTTTTAGAAAGATAACATGAACTTACTTTTTTGTCAAGAATTTTGGTTCAAACTTGTTGTGTGCAAAAGTTTTTGCAACACTCCCCGTTTAAATTATTTTGCACAACCCTATTTTCTACCTACCAAAGCAAAGCTGGTATCAATCAAGTCATAGACATTTTCAAGAGACACGCTGTTTAATAAAATTGAAATCCAATATTTTTTGTTCATGTGGTAGCCATTAAAAATATTCTTATTGTCAATAAGTTGCTTAGGATTGTCGCTTTTCAAATTCAAAATTTCAACAATTTCTTTCCCCTCTCCAGTAATCTTTTCTTTTGCCACGCTCATAACAATCGCATACCACTTGTTATTATCCTTTCGTCTCCAAATGGCGCAATTTGGAAGTTTATCCCACAAAAATTCAAGTTTGTCGCCATATTTTTTCTCAATATATGCCTTGATTTTAACAAAATTTTCCGTTTTGAAAATGTTTTCCTCATAGCAAGTTTCAACAAGCCTCATCAAAACCTTTTCATACTCTTTTCTCACCTGCCCTACAAAAGCCCCTTGCGCGCCATCAACCAAAAAAAGTGTGTATGGCAAACCATTTGCAATATCTATAATTTGACTTTCAACATTTGTTTCTGAAAATGTTATCTTGCATAAAAATTGTTCGTCTGCAATTTTTTGCTCAAAAACAAACCTGCCATTTTGTCTGTCAAAACCAGCCTTTTCAGCCTTTGCAACATTGAGTTTTTTGTTTTTAAAAATCTTTTCTGCAATTTTATCCATTTGTTTAACCCAAGTTTAATTTTATCATAAAATTCAAACTTTGGCAATTTTTTAAAAGATATACAAAAATCTATTTGCCTTTACCTTGTAAAAATGATAAAATCAAAGCAAGGAGCGTTTATGAATAAAATTTGCTTTGATTTTGTGGCTGATCAAAACAGCCAAATTCTTATATTAGGAAGTTTTCCAAGTGAAAAAAGTTTGAAGGAAAATTTTTATTACGGCAACAAAAGTAACAAATTTTGGAAAGTGCTTGCTGAATATTTTAACGAAAAGCTGGTTCAATCAATAGCCGAGAAAAAGCAGTTTTTGCTTGCTCATAAAATTGCCATTTGGGATATTGTGAAGTCAACAAATCTTATAGGCTCAAACGATAGCGCCTTGCAAAAAGAAAAATTTGAAATCAACGACATTGCAAGCTTTTTGCGCTCACATAAAAATGTCAGAGCTGTGTTTTGCAATGGAAAAACAAGCCACAAAATCGCTAGCCAGGCTTTTTCAGATATAAACTTTATCTATCTGCCTTCCACAAGCCCTGCCAATGTGTCTTTTTCAAAACAAGTTTGGTTTGACGCACTTGACAGCATATTCAAATAAAAAATTTGTAGTTACCAACATATTTTGATAAACTAGCGACAAAAAACATTACGCTAAAATCACCTAAAATTGTAAAAAACTCTTGACTTCTCCTCCCTCAATGATATAATAGAACTATCAAAGATTTTTTCAAAAGAGGAGAGAGAAAATGGAGAAAAAAGACGGAGTTTTGATAGATGTTAAAGAAGATGACCTTGAACTTTTAAAGTCAAACCCTGACGAATTTTGGAAAGGCGTGACAAAGATTGGAGAGGATGCGTTTTGGGATTGTAAAAAAAGTTTAACCTCAATAAATATTCCAGAAGGTGTGACAAAGATTGGAGCGTACGCGTTTGATGGTTGTTCAAACTTAACTTCTATAACCATTCCAGATAGCGTAACAGAGATTGAACGAGATGCGTTTCGGTGTTGTAAAAGTTTAACCTCTATAAACATTCCAAATAGTATGACATGGATTGGAATTGAGGCGTTTGCCTATTGTTCAAGCTTAACCTCTATAAACATTCCAAACAGTGTGACAGAGATTAAAGAGGGTGCGTTTAGAGATTGTTCAAGCTTAACCTCAATAACTATTCCAGACAGTGTGACATGGATTGGAAGGGAAGCGTTTTGGGATTGTAAAAGCTTAACCTCAATAACCATTCCAGACAGTGTGACAAAGATTGAACAGCATGTGTTTGGTGGTTGTTCAAGTTTAACATCAATAACCATTCCAAATAGCATAACAAAGATTGGAGAGTATGCGTTTACCCATTGTTCAAACTTAACATCTATAACCGTTCCAAACAGTGTGACAAAGATTGAAAAGGGTGCGTTTTGTGCTTGTAAAAGTTTAACCTCAATAAACATTCCAAACGGCGTAACAGAGATTGAAGAGGCTGAGTTTTATGATTGTAAAAGTTTAACCTCAATAAACATTCCAAACAGTGTGATAGGAGTTGGAAGGTCTGCGTTTGCTGGTTGTAAAAGTTTAGAAGAATTTAATGTAGAGCCAGGCAATACAGAATATAAAACCACTCCCGATAAAAGATGTTTGCTTGATTCTAATAATAGATTGGTTGCATTTGCACCTGCTGGTCTGACAAGCTATTCAATTCCAGAAAGTGTGATAAGTATTGGCAAGGATGCGTTTAGAGGTTGTAAAAGTTTAACCTCAATAACTATTCCAGATAGTGTGACAAAGATTGAACAGTATGCGTTTAGAGATTGTTCAAGCTTAACCTCAATAATCATACCAGAAGGTGTGATAAAGATTGAAGAGGGTGCGTTTTGGGGTTGTTCAAACTTAACCTCAATAACTATTCCAGATAGTGTGACAAAAATTGGATGGTTTACGTTTGCCGGTTGTAAAAGCTTAACCTCTATAAACATTCCAGACAGTGTGACAGATATTGGAACAGGTGCATTTCAGGATTGTTTAAGTTTAACATCTATAAACATTCCAGACAGTGTGACAGAAATTAGAGAAAGCGTGTTTTTGGATTGTTCAAGTTTAACATCTATAAACATTCCAGACAGTGTGACAAAGATTAGAGCGCACGCGTTTTGTGCTTGTAAAAGTTTAACCTCTATAAACATTCCAGACAGTGTGACAAAGATTGAAGAGGGTACGTTTTCTGGTTGTTCAAGTTTAACCTCTATAAACATTCCAGACAGTGTGACAAAGATTAGAGCGCACGCGTTTTGTGCTTGTAAAAATTTAACCTCTATAAACATTCCAGACAGTGTGACAAAGATTGAAGAGGGTGCGTTTTCTGGTTGTTCAAATCTAAGAGAAATTATCCTTCCAGAAGGTGTAGAAATTGCGGAAGATGCATTTGAAAATTGTCCAAATTTGAAAATAACTTGGGTAAAAGCAAATGAAAAAGCAACTTCTAATGAGTCAGAAACTGTCAAACCCGTATCGCGTTTTAGAAAAATGCTTGAAAAATTGGGAAAATTATTTAGAAAGCCCGATGAGCAAGAATCTTCTTTTGACGATGAAAATGAATAAAAAAAATTGCAAACAAAAAAACAAGCAGAAATTCTGCTTGTTTTTTGAGTCGTAAGACTCCTTTTGTCCTTTGTTAAGTTTTCTCCTTTGT
>CALVUB010000054.1 GCA_944363385.1 uncultured Clostridia bacterium | reverse complement strand
TAAAGGTTGTAGTCAAATAATACTTGAGAGAGAGAACCAAATTTTATCCTTACTTTCAATAAATGGTCAAAACTTTAGCCTTTTGCTTGAGCCTAAAGAATTTTCCGACACAATTGAAATTGAAAAAGATAAATATGCAGAGTTGTCAACTCTTTTACCTGTATTAAACAAGGCGCTTGAAATTGCAAACAGTGCTTCAAATTATGGAACATTTGGGCTTAACTTAAACAATATACAAATTTCAGGTTGGTATAAAATAGCCTTTAAAAATGGGCTTGTCTTAATGGCTGAAATTGAACTTTTAGGCGAAACTTTTAATATAACAATAAAAAATAATAATATCTACATTTACAACCATGCAGTCAATTTACTCCTGCCGATTGAAGACCTGTCAAAGCTGTTTGAATTTATACAAAAACATTTTGGTATAGAGTTAAACTCAAATGGTTTGATTGAAATGCTTGAAAACTTGCTCTCATCTGACACAAGTAAAAATCCGCTATTATCTCTCACTCAAAGTGAAGATAAAATTATAGCAACTTTTTTAAGCGGTCTAAAGCTTGAAATTTTAGTTTCAAATGATAGCCTTCTTATTAAAGGCTATTCTCAAGAATTTGTGGTGGATTTTTCACTTACTGGGAGCGATGAGCCTCTCTCCCCTCCTATTATTCTAATATCAAATTGTATGCAATTAAGCGACCTTTTGCAGACCGCCGACAACATGATTGATTATTTTTCAAAAGACAACCTTTCAATCAATATTACAGCAACCTATGACAATTTGTTTGTTTATGGCTTTGTAAAATATAAAGATGGCAAGATTTCTGCAAAACTAACTTTAGACTATCAAAACCAAAGCTTTTATATCACCTTTATGCCAAACGCTCAAGGTCAGTATAATCTGTATATCAAAACAAACTCACTAGGTCTTAAACTTGACTCCTCTTCTGTTGAAGAACTTTTTTCAATAATAAAAACTTTGTTTGATTTTGATATAAAAGGCATGCTTGAAAACTTACAAGCTGATTTTTCTAGCCAAATAAAAGACTTTGACTTATCAAATCTTGACTTGTCTATGATTTCTTCAATAACCGAAAACAAAATTATACTAGACTACGAAGGCTATAACATAACCCTAAACTTAAAAAACTATTTTCTTGCAAGAGCAACAATCTCTTCAGACAAAATAGAAGCAATTATTATTCCTCTTAAACAAGAAGAGCATATAACCATTTACGAAAACGAATATCTCTCAGCCAGCAACTTGCCACAAAATCTTAATGCCATTTTAAACAGCGTGCAAAGTGATAATGGAAATGTGGATTTTGATTTAAAACTGGATAATGGCTTGAAAACTTCGCTTAATGGAAGTGTTCAGTTTAAACTTGGACAAAACCCAACCTTCAATGCCTTGCTCAATGTGGCTGACCTATCAATTGGCGCTGGACTTTTTGACCAAGTCTTTTATATAAATTTTGAAGGGCTGAAGGCAAAACTTGACTTTGACAGTATGACAGAAGTTGCCGACATTCTTCTTCCACTTGCAGGAGTAAAAGTTTCGCTAAGAGACATGTTTGACTCTCTTGATATCTCAAGCATGTTTACCATTATAACGACCGCACTTAAAAATACAACTTCACTAGACAATGATGAACTTCTCTCATTTGTAAGCTATCTCAAAAGCATTACCAGCACTGAAAACAGTCTGACCCTCACCTTTGACAGTTCTATTGTTGGAGCAGGCGGAAAAGAGATGTCTGTAATAATAAATTTTGTAGAAAACAAAATCTCAAAAATAATTTTGCAAAATTTCTACCTTTCAAGCACAACTAAAATTGATTTGACTTTGACATTCAAAACTTTCACTCATGTGGATAAATTTAGCAATTTAAATCAATATATGGACTTATCTTCTCTTAAAAATGTGTTAAAAGCTGGCGCAAACATGGCCGACCAAAAAACTTTTAAAGTTGAAGGGCAAGCCGACCTTTCAATCATCGGCATAAACAAATCAATGCCATTTAGTGCACAAATTTCACTTGAAAATCCTTTTAATCCTATGGTTATTGTTGAACTTGACATCCCAACAATGATAGCAATTAACAATGATGACAGCGAAAAATATGAATTTGGCGATGTTAATGGCGGAGAAAACCGTAAACTTAAAATATACTATAAAGAGGGATATGTTTATCTTCACCGAACTGAAACTATTGGCGTGGTGTTTGGAAGCAGAAACTATGAACGCAAAGTTAAACTTGATATAGATGAATTTATTGAAAACATGGTCTATTATCTTGCTGATTGGGGATTTGGGCTTAATAGTAACATTATGCAGGCCATAAATGAAGCGGTTGAAAGGTCAAAAAATCGCCCTATTCCAATAGACTATAGCAAAGTTTTGCTTGGTGTTAATAACAGCGGGAAAACTTACGGCGTTACTCTAAACTTGGCAGAGATTGCATATAGCAAAGTGTTAGACAAGGCAAATATAAATGTCTCTCTTGCGACCAAATCAAGCAAAGAAGTTATCGATAAAATAAGCATTGATATAAATTTGCCTTTAACAAGCGTTATTGAAATGTCTATCAAAATCGATAATGCCAAGATAACAACTGGCAGTGCTTTCAATAAAACCGAGCTGAACAATTTTGTTAAGTCATATAAGTTTGCAAAAAGTTTTTCATATCATTTAACTTCAGATGGATGGAAATTAATGTAAAAAAACTTGCACCAATTGGTGCAAGTTTTTTATCATAAAATAATTAATATTGCAAAACTCAGGTATTAAAAAATTTTAATACGGAATATAACCAATGGGTTTAATGCGCTCTGCACTAAACTCAATAAAGAAAATGTTTTTAAAATTCTGTTTTCTATACCTTACTTTGATGCCCTCTTCAAGCGCTAAAAAATTTTCAATAATAGGCAAAAGTTCTTTTTCTAAAATTTGACAAATGCGCTGAGGGTCAAACATTTTATCTCCCTCTAAAACTGAAGTCATACGACTGGAAATTTTATAGTCCATAATCAACCTCCAATTTTTAAACGCGCTTTTTTATAGTTCTTTTAAAATAGCCCATAAGCCCTTTATATTTATATGTGCAGTCAAAAATTTTCTTTGAGCCGTTGTGTATATTTTCGCTTAGCAAAGTGAATGCTCTTGCACTTTCTATTGATTGGCATTGCCCACCAATAGAACATGAAGAGCCTATTGCATCATCTTCAGGAATAACGCCAAGAAGTGGCAATCCAAGTGCTTTGACAATGCTTTCAATATCCATAAGCTCGCCATTTAAGAGCATATCGCCTCTCATACGGTTGATAACCAAGCCTTTATAACCAATGTTATAGTCATTTAAAAGTGCTGTAACTTTGTCAGCATCACGAATTGAAGAAAGGTGTGGCGTGACAACAATTATCGCCTCACTGGCTGGAAAAACTGCGCGATGAAATCCTGCTTCAACTCCTGCTGGGCAATCAATCAAAATATAGTCAAAATTTTGATCAAGTTGGTCAACCACATTTTTTATGTGTTCGCCCAAAATTTTAACTTTGTTGTAAGCGTGAGTTGACGGCATGCAATACAAGGAAGAAATCTTTTTGTCTTGCACAAGTGCCTGTCTTGCTCTACATTTGCCCATGATAACATCAGTTATGTCAAAAACCACTTGGTCTTCAACACCCATAACTACATCAAGATTATTAAGACCGATGTCAACATCAAGCAAAACCACCCTAAACCCAAGTTTTGCCAAATTTTTTCCAAGATTTGCACAAATAGTGGTTTTGCCTACCCCACCTTTTCCGCTTGTCAAAACAATTTTTCTTGCCATTTTTAAGCTCCTGCCACTATTTTATATCACAGCTAATGCTTATTCAAAGAAGATAAATTGGATTTTTAAAACCTTTTTGTCATTTTTTGAAATAAAAAATCTTGTGACCAAACAGAAAAGTATTTACCAAAACACAAAAAACCTTGAATTTTTATCCAAGGCTTTATCATTCTCTTTTGAGTGTGAATATTTAAAAATTTTGAAGAATAATGCTGAGTAGTTCTGGGTCGTCAAGCAACTTCCCAGCTCCCAAAATTGAAACATTTTCCGCATCTGGCAAAATCTTAAAAGGATATTTAAACTCGCGTTTTAAATAGTGATCGAGACCTGTAATATTGCTCATTCCCCCAACAAACAATACTCCATTGTTTATAATATCAGTCGAAATTTCTGGCGGAAGTGAGGTGATTGTAACATCAGCTGAACGCACTATTTCGTCATAAAAAGGCTCTAAAATTGGAAGTAAATCGTTGGAAGAAATGATATAGGATTTTGGAATTTTTGTTTCAACATCAACGCCTGTCACTTCCATGTTTAAAGTGTCATTGTTATATAGCGAGCCTATTTCCATTTTGAGATTTTCACTCACGCCAAGACCAAGAACAATTCCGTGATTGAAAGCAATTGAATTTGTAAGCGCCACATCAACAGCTTTCCCACCAAGGCCAAGAGTTGCGCCCTTAATAATTGAATTCATGTTTATCACCGCAATGTCTGTGTTTGCTCCGCCGATATTTATCACCATGTTGGTTTTTGTTGAACTTATGTTTTTGCCTGCTCCAATGCATGAACATATCACCGTTGGAACAAGTCCAACTTCTCTGAACCCAACTTCATTTAGAAGATTTTTCAGCACTGTTTTATCTTGTTGAGAGATTGCACAATTGACAAGAGCAACAATGTTTTCGCCTTTTTTTCTGATCTCGAGTTTGTCAAAAAAATATTTTAAAAGTTCTTTTAAATATTGATAATTACTCACCTTTCCATTTACAATAGGACTGAAAATTTCAACATTTTCACTTGTCTTTCCCATAAGGAGTTTGGCTTTCTGCCCAAATGCAATAATTTCATAACCATTTGCATTTGCCTCGGCTGCCACCATAGTTGGCTCACACAAAACAATGCCAAAATCTTTAACATAAATTTTGGTGTAAGCTCCGCCTATTTCAATTGCAAATTTATATTTTTTCATAAGCACCTCTTTTGCAAAAAGACTAGATAATTTGCAAGCTCTTTTTAAATACTTTTTTATAGTCTCCAGCAATTTTCATAGCTTCCATAATTTCAAACTCTGCATTGCCTTCCACCACTGTTTTAACAATAATAGAATCGCCCAAAATGTCACAAATGATGTCTATTATAAGTGGTTTTCGTGAAGCATTAAGTGCACGGGCAAGGTTTAAAATCACTCCAAGTTTTCGCACAGCATCAAGGTCTTCGTCATTTAAAATGTCCTTATATCTTATCCATTCATTTAACGAAAGATTGTCAAGATTTTGGCACATACAAACAAAACCTGCAACCAAAAGTTCCTTATGCGTTGCACCACAAATTCCGCTGTTTAAAATAACCTCAAAACCATGTTTTTCCATGTTGTTGTAATTAATAATTTTTCCGCAATCATAAAGATATGAAGCAATTCTAAGTGGTTTTACATAAAATCTAGGCAGTTTGTGCATAACTTTAAGTTGTTTAAAAAGAATTAGCGCCATTTGATAAACATATTCATTTATTGAATTTTCATCTTTATAAAATTCATAAATATTATCTAATGAATTTGACAGCAAATCGCTAAATTGCACTTGTGAAGGAACATTTACATTTGCAATTGCCACTCCACTGCGAAGACTTGCTGATGAAATTGCAATAACGCTGGTTTGA
>CALVUB010000053.1 GCA_944363385.1 uncultured Clostridia bacterium | reverse complement strand
GACGGCGACCCTGTTGTTGATGTTGAATAATTTTAATAAAAAGTGCTTTAAGGGGATTTAAGCAATTTGTTTTGCTTGCCCCCGATGGCAAAATATGGGAGGAGAATCTTTTAAAAAGAGAAAATTATGGCAGAAACGGAAAAAGTAAGTGTCAAAATTGATAAAAGAATAGAAATGTTGGGGATTTGTTTAAGACTTTCTGATTATCATGATAAGTTTTATCATTTGGTTAGCGATTTAAAAAATTACCCATATCTTGAAGAGGTTAACAAATATTTCTCCAAATTTAAAAACCATAAAGCAATAAAATTGTTAAATGAGGTTATTGAAAAGCTTTCATTTTCTTATGACGCACCTGTTCAACTTATGCTATTCGTTGATGAGGAGTGGAACTTTCATGGACAAAATGAATATCCTTTTGCAAATAGGTTAAAAAAATCAAAACTGGTTTTAGATTTTCTCAAAGAATTGAAAGCTATGGCAAGGGAATCAAATTTCGAAGAATTCTTCCAGCAACATAAAGATTATTATCAGCAGGAAGTTGATTCATTTAATTCGTGTTTTGATCTTGATGAAGTTATATCCTTTATGAAAAAGCTGAAAATGAATGTTGATGAAAAACAGTTTACTGTAAATCTGGCGTTATTATTGACAAATGGTGGCTATGGCTATTTTAATGGAAACAACATCTTTTGCACTATGAGCAAAATGGGCGACAAAGAGGGCAATGTCGATAATATTTGGGGATATAATAGTACTGGTGAAAAATCTTTCTTTTTACACGAATTTTCTCACTCATTTGTCAATCCATTGACAGAAAAATATTGGAATGAAATTGATAAACCTCAATTAACTAAAAAAGGGCGCGATTTGCTTGCAAAAAACGCATATTCTGACCGTTTTTCTATTATATGTGAGTATGTGATTCGAGCAATTCAACTTAGTTTTATAAGGCAGCACTCAAAAAATCTAGATTGGTTTTTTGAAATGCATGCAAAGCATGGTTATTCAAAAGATATTTTAATTGCAGTTGCTGATAAACTAGAAGAACATATGCGAGACAATAAAACTTTTGAAGAGAACTATATAGAAATTGCTAATGAGATTTCAAAAGCAATTGAAAATAAAAAGGAAAATTATGGCAAATAAAGATTATTATTCAATTCTTGGGGTGGACAAAGGGGCAAGCGAAGACGAAATCAAATCTGCTTACCGAAGGCTTGCAAAAAAATATCACCCAGACCTTAATAAAACAGAAGAAGCCGCAAACAAGTTTAAAGAAATAAATGAAGCATACGAAGTGCTTGGCGACCCAAAGAAAAGGGCAAACTATGACCAGTTTGGTTCTGCCGAAGGCAATCCTTTTGGCGCTGGTGGCGCGCAAGGTGGCTTTGAAGATTTCTTTGGCGGAGGCGGTGGCTTTTCTGATATCTTTTCAGACATTTTTTCTGCTTTTGGTGGAAGCCGAAGTGGAAGGCAAACTTTGCAAAAAGGTGAAGATATCGACATTTCAATGAATTTGTCTTTTGAAGAGGCTTGCTTTGGCGCTGAAAAGACGGTGACTATTGGCAAGATTGACAAATGTTCTAGCTGTAATGGAACAGGCGCAAAAAATGGCAGAGAATTTACCACTTGCACTTCTTGTCAAGGCACTGGGCGAGTTCGTTTTCAGCAAAACACTCTCTTTGGCACAACAATAAGAGAAAGTGTTTGTCCAAAGTGTGAAGGAACAGGCAAAATTGTCAGAGAAAAATGTGAAGCTTGCTCTGGAAAGGGTTATAAACGCACTCAAAAGACCATCACCATCAAAGTGCCTGCAGGAATTGACAATGGACAGACCTTGAGAATGAGAGGTGAAGGCAATGCTCCACTTAAGGAAGGCATAAATGGCGACCTAAATGTGCATATCACCGTTGCAAGTCATCCAATTTTGACAAGAAAGGGCAATGATTTGTATATGGATCTTTATCTGCCTTTCACGACAACTCTTTTAGGTGGCAAAGTCGATGTGCCAACTCTTAATGGAAACTATAGCTTGACCATTCCTGATCTTACGCCAAGTGGAACAATGATGAGGCTTAAAGGACGAGGCGTCAAAGTTCTCAACAAAGACAGATATGGTGATTTGCTTATCACGATAAAGGCAGAATGTCCAAAGTCGCTCAGCAAAAACAGTAAAGCGCTTCTTGAGCAACTTGCTAGTGGCTATAACGACAATGACTATACAAAATACAACAATTTCTTGAAAAAGATGAAAAAATAGGTGGCTTATGAGCAAAAAAGTGAAAAATGGATTCCATTTTTCATTTTTTTAGGGCAAAAAATTTTTTGCCCTTGCTGAAAGAATTTTCAGCGCTCATAAGCCTTTTTTTAGTTTAACCCAATCATTTTATATCAAAATGTTTGCAATAAAAAACTTAATATGTTAAAATATACATATATTAGAAAATAGGAGAAGGAAATGGGAATTTTAAAGAACATTGAATGGACAGACACAGGCAGTGACCTTATTGTCTATAAATATCCAATCAGCAAAGACCATGTAAACAAAGGTTCAGCTCTTACTGTCAGAGAAAGCCAAGTGGCAATTTTTGTTGACAAAGGCAGACTTGCCGATGTCTTTTTGCCAGGATTTTACAAACTTGACACCGACAATCTTCCAATTTTGACAAAACTTATGTCTTGGAAATATGGATTTGAAACACCTTTCAAGTCAGACATCTATTTTGTCAACACAAAACAATTTACAAATCAAAAGTGGGGAACAGTCAATCCAATTATTGTTCGCGACAAAGACTATGGCGCAGTGCGCATACGCGGATTTGGCAACTACGCTTTCAAAGTTGACGATGCTTACGAATTTATGAAAAACTTAAGCGGAACACTTGCAAGTTACAATGCTTCGCAAATCACTGATTATCTTAGAAGCATGGTGCTGAGCGGAATTTCTGACGCAATCGGCGAAAGCAAAATCTCCGTTCTTGATATGGCAGCAAACCTTCAAGAACTTTCAAAAATGGTGGAAGCAAAAGTTGCTGAAGAGTTTAAGGCAATTGGCATCAAACTTACAAATTTTGTGTTTGAAAGTTTCTCTCTTCCAGAAGAGCTTGAAAAAGCACTCGACAAAAACACAAGCCTTGGAATGCTTCGTGGAAACATTGATGTTTACACTCAAGTTGAGACCCTTGAGGCGATGAAAGAAGCTGCAAAAAATCCAGGTCAGGCAGGCGGAACAATGGGCGCAGGCATGGGACTTGGCATGGGCATGGGACTTGGAAACATCTTTGCAAACAACATGCAAAACATGGCAAGCACTCAAAAGCAAAATCAGCATGCAGGAAGAGTTTGTCCAAGTTGCAACGCTCAAGTTTCAGCTCGTGCAAAATTCTGCCCAGAGTGTGGTGAAAGACTTGCGCTTACCTGTCCAGAATGCGGAAGCGAAGTCAAACCAAATGCAAAATTCTGTCCAGAATGTGGAAAGAAACTTAAATAAAAGGTAAACTGATGACTGATATTGAAAAGAAGCTTTATTCAGATGACAACATTGATGTGACAACATTCAAATGCACAAATTGTGGTGGAGGCAGTGTTTTTGACGCCAAAACGCAAAAGCTCAAATGCCTTTATTGCGGAAGCCTTTTTGACATAAAAGGCAAAATGGACGAGATTGTCGTCGAGCGCAATTTAAATGAGCTTATTTCAAAAGGCGAGGTTTGGAAAGAGGCCGAGGTCTATCAGTGCCAAAGCTGTGGTGCAAAAGAAATTGTTGACAACCAAGAAGTCAGTCATATTTGTCCTTTTTGTGGCACAAAAAATGTGATTAAAGTGGAAGAATTGCCTGGACTTAAACCGCAAGGGATAATTCCATTTAAGATAGACAAAAAAACAGCAAGTTTAAATGCCACTAAGTTTGTCAGAAAAAAATTGTATGCGCCTAGAAAATTTAAAAAGAGCGCAAAAACAGAAAATTTGCATGGCGTTTACAATCCAGTGTTTACTTTTGACTCAACAACACAATCGGACTATCATGGTCAACTTGGCAAACATTACACAGTCACGCGCCATATAAACGGCAAGGTTGTCACAGAAACAAGAACCAGAGTTTTCAACATTCAAGGCGATATTGACAGAACCTTTGACGACCTTCTCGTTCAAGCTTCAAGCATAATACCAATCGACATAGTCAATCGTTTGCAACCTTTCTCCACAAAAAACGCATTGGCATACAAGCCAGAATATCTTATTGGCTTTGGCGCAAACACTTACAACAAAGAGGGCAAAGAGTGTTGGGAAGAAGGAAAGGAGATTATAAAAAACTCAATTGAAAATTCAATCTTAAAAAGATATAATTATGATGTAAAATATAGCCTTTCTGTCAATACAAAATTTTTAAGTGCCAGCTACAAATATATTCTTGTGCCAATATATGTAGGAAATTATCGCTATAGAAACAAAATTTACAACTTTTTTGTCAATGGCGAAAATGGAAAAGTCGCAGGAAAAACACCTGTTTCGGCAGGAAAAGTTTGCTTGACCGTGTTTGTAATTTTATTGCTTATTGCTGGAATAATTTTGCTGTATCTTTTTAGTTAAGGGGAGGGAAATATGAATACAATTGAAATTCTTTTAATTTTTTCTGGAGTGATAAATCTTGTGCTTGCAATTGCTCTTATTGTGAGCGTTGTAAGAGGAAAAGATAAAAATGACAAGATTGACATTTCAGGCGGTGTTCGTTATACAAAAAACAGCAACACAGTAGACGAGCAAAACAATGCTGTTGTAACGCTTAATAAAGGCGATATAATCTTGCAACAGGGCAAGCAGTATATTGTGGGCAAAGGTGGACTTTTGCCAGGCAAGTATACTATTTTGTCAGGTGACGGCAACAACAGTTTTTATATAAGAGTTGGTGGACTTGTCAAAGAATATAAACACCTTTCAAGCATCGTTTTGGCTGAAGGTGAAAAAATTTCGGCAGTTTCACACAATGTGGTTTTAAGATAAGGAGGGAAAAATGAGCAGAAATTTTATTTATAAAATTTTAGGTGGACTTGTGGTTGTGGCAGCGGCAGTATTTTGGATTTTGTCGCTTACAATTCCAGAAACTTTTGGCGCTTTTTCACTTGCATGGGCAGGCGTGCTTTTGTGCGGTGGAATAGGTCTGATTTTTATGCTTAATGGTATTTTTCAAAAAGACGCAACAACTGTCAAAAAATTAAAGATTTGGTTTGGCGTAGCGCTTATCGTTTGTGCAGTTCTTTGCCTTGTTTCAGCTATAACAATTCCTGACAATCTAGTTATTCCAATCATCGCAGTGGTGGTTGCGGTTGGCTTTATGATAACAATTTTAGCAACGGCAGGCAAAAAATGGGACGAAGGCGACAATCATAAGGTTGGCTACAAAAATTATCATGAGCGCAAAAAAGAAGAAGAAAAGCAGGAAGAAAAATAGCAGTTGACAGTGATTATAAAACATGTTATAATACTTTTAAAGATCACGGAGGAATTGAGATGGCAGATAATTATAAGAAAAAAAATACAGATGGTAAAGAAAAAAGAAAAGGTGGAGTGTTAAAAAGCAACAAAATTCTCTATCTCGGAACTGCGGCTACAATAGCAATGTTAGGTGTGACTATGGGGGTTTTAATACATCCAGTTGTGCCTATATTGGGAGCCCTTGGAATTGGTGCACATTTACTACAAGTGGCAGCAGGATGTATAAAGGACAAAATAACCGAAAAAGAAATA
>CALVUB010000052.1 GCA_944363385.1 uncultured Clostridia bacterium | reverse complement strand
AAATAATAAAATAAAAAATATCATCGCTAAATTCAATTAACATAACCATAGTATCAAAGAAAGCATGCATTTTATTGAAAAAATTGGCTTTTCAGGACTTCATATTTTTCAGTATTCAAAGCGTGATGGCACAGTTGCAAGCAAGCTTCCAGATTTGCCCTCGCAGGTCAAAAGACAGCGAGCTAAAAAACTTGAAGAGCTTGACGAGCGTTTAAGAAAAACCTTTATTGCGCAAAACAAGTATGGAAGGGTTTTGTTTGAAGAAAAGATTGGAGATTTTTATGTTGGATACAGCGAAAATTATGTAAAATGCTATATCAATTCGGTGGAAAACATTTCAAATCAGGTGCTTGAAGTGGAATTTGAAAAGCCTTACTTGGAAGGCGTGAAAGTCAAAATTAAACAAAATTGAAAAATTTGCTTTTTTTCTTGACAATTTTTCATTTTGACATTATAATAGAAAAGAACTTTAAAATTAGAAGGTGGTGAGAAGATTGACAACTGTTAAAGTAGGCGAAAACGAAAGTCTTGAAAGCGCGCTTAAACGATTTAAGAGAAAATGCCAAAAAGACGGCATTATTGGCGACATCAGAAAGAAAGAAGCTTATGATAAACCAAGCGTTGCTAAAAAGAAAAAGCGTGAAGCAGCTCGCAAAAGAGCAAGAAAAAGAGGTTAATCTTTATTAATAAAATCGATTGAAAAATCTTAAAAGGAGAAATATTATGTCAAACATTATCGACCAAATTGAAAAAGAAAACATGAAAGAAAATGTTGGTCAGTTTAACATTGGTGATACTATAAGAGTTGGCGTTAAAATCAAAGAAGGCGACAAAGAAAGAATTCAAGCCTTTGAAGGTGTTGTTATCGCTAGAAAAAATGGTGGCATCAGAGAAACTTTCACCGTTAGAAAAATCTCAAATGGTGTTGGCGTTGAAAGAACCTTCCCTCTTCACTCACCACTTGTTGCAAGTGTTGAAGTTGTAAGAAAAGGTGCACCAAGAAGAGCAAAACTCTATTATGTAAGAAATCTTACTGGTAAAGCTGCAAAAATCAAGTCCGCTGACAACAAATAAAAATTATCACAACTTAGGGTTGTGATTTTTTTGTAAAAGTTTTGCATTTTTTAGAGCAAAATTATATAAAACTTCTTTTTATTTGGCAATTATTCAAAATTATGTTAATATATTTGCATGGATATTACAGAATGCTATCAAGAATTTTATAGCAAATTTGCAAATAACAAAAAGGCAGATTTTGACAGAAGCTTGATTCAGACCAGTTTTGAAATAAAGGGAGTAAAAACAAGTGAACTTGAACAATTTGCAAAAGAGCTTGACAAGAAAAACTTTGCTCTGTCCACTCTTCCTCTTAACTGTCATGAAGACATTTTGCTCAAAGGTTTTTTGATTGCCAAAAAGAAGGCGATTGACAAGGGAAAAGAGTTTTCTCTTCTTTTGCCATATATTGACAATTGGGCAACTTGCGATATGATTGTGTCAAGAATTAAAAACATAATTAGTCCTGAATTTTTTATCAAGCTTTTGCAAAATGGCAACCCATTTTATAAAAGGGTTGGAATTGTTTGGCTTAAAAATAACATGCTAAAAACAAATTTGCAAGAAACGCTAAAACTAGTCTTGTGCGTAGAGGATGAAAATTATTATGTTAAAATGGCTAAGGCTTGGACTATGGCAGATGCGTTCGTCATCAATTTTGAAGAGACTTTTAAGTTTTTGAAAAACTGCAATGATGAATTTGTGGTTTTATCATCCATTTCAAAAGCTTGCCAGTCTTTTCGAGTTAAAGAGGAAGACAAAAGAAAACTGAAAGAATATAAAAGGAGAAAAAATAATGCTAGCTAAGGTTGTAAGCTTTGGACTTAAAGGTGTGGAAGGATATAAAGTTGATATTGAAACCGATGTGTCAAACGGTCTTCCTCATTTTGAAATTGTTGGACTTGCTGATACTGCAATTAAAGAAGCTAAAGAGAGGGTTCGCTCTGGCATTAAAAACAGCGCGCTTGAATATCCAACCAAAAGAATAACAGTCAATTTGGCACCTGCTGACATGAAAAAGGAAGGGGCTATTTACGACCTTGGCATTGCGGTTGGTATTTTGTCTTGCAATAGCGAATATGAAATTAAAAATGAAAAAGAATATGCATATCTTGGAGAGCTTTCTTTCGATGGTTCTATCAAAAAGATTAAGGGTGTTTTGCCTCTTCTTATTTCTGCTAGAGCGCTTGGATACCACAAGTTTATCATTCCAAAAGAAAACACTATTGAAGCAAGTTTTATCAGTGGCATAGAGGTTTATGGCGTAAGCACGCTTAATGAAGTTTTAAAATTTTTGAAAGGTGAGATTGTGATTGAACCTGTCAAACCTTGCAAATTTGAAGAAATTTCGTCAAAACAAAATTATCCGCTTGACTTTTCTCATGTAAAAGGTCAAAGGCAGGCAAAGCGCGCGCTGGAAATTGCAGCAGCAGGCGGGCATAATCTTTTAATGATAGGCCCTCCTGGAAGTGGCAAAAGTATGCTTGCAAAGTGTTTTCCTTCTATCTTGCCAGACCTGACCTTTGAAGAGGCGCTTGAAGTGACAAAAATTCATTCAATCGCAGGCGAACTTGACCTTAAAAAAGGCATTGTTTGCACAAGACCATTTCGAAGCCCTCACCATACAGCAAGCACGGTCAGTCTTACTGGAGGAGGAAGCAATTCTAAGCCTGGTGAGATTTCGCTTGCTCATAATGGTGTTCTTTTCCTTGATGAATTTCCAGAGTACACAAGACAGACCATTGAAACGCTCAGACAACCACTTGAAGACGGCGTGATAACAGTTGCGCGCTCAAATGCAACAGTTACATATCCTGCAAACTTTATGCTCATTGCTTCTATGAACCCTTGTCCATGTGGAAATTATGGCTCAAAAGACCGCGAGTGCAAATGTTCAGCTTCGCAAATAAACAAATATCTTTCCAAGCTTTCAGGGCCTATTATGGATAGAATAGATATTCACATTGAGGTTGATAATGTCACCTATGACCAACTTAAAAGCCAAACAGAAGAGGAAGGCTCATCAGAGATAAAGAAGCGTGTGGACAAGGCTCGAGAAATTCAACTTGAAAGATTTAAAAATGATAAAAATTTTTCTAACGCAAAGATGAGTGTTGCTCAGACAAAAAAATATTGTCAACTAGATGATGTGGGCGAACAACTTTTGAAATCGGCATTTGAAAGGTTGAAACTTTCTGCAAGAGCGCACGACCGATTGCTTCGAGTTGCGCGCACAATCGCTGACCTTGATGGCAAAGAACGAATTGAAGCGAAGCATATTGCAGAGGCAATTTCTTATCGCTCGCTTGACAGAAAATATTTTTAAAACAGCTTTCCTAAGGCTGTTTTTTATATTGCAAAAAGTTAAAAATAAGGATTTTTTATAGAAAAATGCAATTTTTTTACTCTCTTTTTAAAAAAAATGATAATTTTTAAAAATTTTAAGCTTATTAAAAAAACTTGCTTGAAGATTTTGACAATATAAAAAAATGTGCTATACTTTAAAAAGTATGAATGAAAAACAACTTCTAATTTACTTTCTTTCCCAATTTGATTTAGCTCCAAACAAGGTGGAGGAGATTTTGGCATGCCTTGATGGGCATTTCACTTTTTCTGCGCTTAGCAAACTTAAACTTGACAAGATTTTGTCTCCTTCAATGACTAATAAGATTATGTCGGTTGCAGAGGAGAATTACGCAAAAGCCTACCTTGAAAATTTGCAGGAGCTTGAGATAAATCTTGTTTGCAAACTTGATGACAACTTTCCGCAAAAACTGCTTGGACTTGATGACTGTCCTTTCTTTTTGTTTTATAAAGGTGACCTTTCGCTCGCCAATCAAAAAAGCGTTGCAATTGTTGGAACGCGTCTGCCGTCAAATTATGGAAGAATGGTCACTGAATAATTTTCAAAAGAACTGGCGCGAAATGGCGCGGTTATCATAAGTGGTCTTGCTTATGGCATCGACTCAATTGCACACAGACAAACTCTTAATGAAAATGGAAAAACCATTGCAGTGCTTGGCTCTGGACTTAACAACATCTATCCGTCAGACCACATGGACCTTGCAAGAGAGATTGCACAAAAGGGGCTTTTGATTACTGAATATTCTCCGTCTGCCAAAGCCACTCGATATTCTTTTCCTGCAAGAAATCGAGTTATTGCAGGTCTAAGTGATGGTGTGCTTATCACTGAAGCTGGAATTAAAAGTGGAACACTTTACACCAGAGATTACGCACTTGACTATGGCAAGGAAATGTTTGCTGTGCCTGGAAATATTGACAGCGACAAAAGCGCTCTTCCTAATGAAATTATCTGCACAGGTCAAGGCATGGGAGTGAGAGAAGCTAAAGAAATTTTGTCTGTGCTTCATATTGATCAATCTGCTAGCAGAAAGACAAAAAAGATTTTACAGTTTTCTCTCGAAGAACAAACCATTGTTTCTCAGCTTGAAAATGGCTCAAAATCGCTTGAGGAGCTTGAAAAAAATTGCAACCTTTCAATCAATGACCTAAATAGTTGTTTAACAATGCTTGAAATTGGTGGAATAATATCAAGAATGCCAGGTGGAATTTTCTGCCTAAGCTAAGTTGGAGGAAAAATTGAAACTTGTTATAATCGAATCTCCTTTCAAAAGGGAGTCACTAAAAAAATATCTTGGAAATGGCTATGAAGTTTTTGCAACAAAAGGACATATTCGCGACCTTCCAGCAAAGAGTTTTGCCATTGACATAAAAAATAACTTTGAACCTCGCTATGAAATTGTGCCTGATAAAAAACAACTTATTGATGAGCTTAAAAAGAAAGCAAACAGCGCAGAGCAAGTTTTTATCGCAACCGACCCTGACCGAGAAGGTGAGGCAATTTCTTGGCATGTGGCAAATATCTTAGGTTTTAAGCCTGAAGAAAAGTGCCGAATTGAGTTTAACGAAATTTCAAAAAAGGCAGTTACAAGTGCGCTTGAAAAGCCAAGAGAGATAAATCTTAACCTTGTTGATGCACAGCAGGCAAGGCGAGTGCTTGACCGAATTGTTGGCTATAAGCTTTCACCAGTTTTATGCAAAAAAATTGCGCCAAAACTTAGCGCTGGAAGAGTGCAATCGGTTGCATTAAGGCTTGTGGTGGACAGAGAACGTGAAATTGAAGCCTTTGTTCCTGAAGAATATTGGACAGCTCAAGCCTTGCTTGAAAAAGGACAAAAAGTTATAAAAGCTTCACTTGCCAGCCTTAATGGCAAAAAATTTGTGCCAAAAAATAAAGAAGAAATTGATACTCTTTTGACGGCGATTAAAGGCAAAGATTTTGAAGTTACGGCTATAAAAAAATCAAAGACTAAGTCGCATGCACCAGCGCCTTTTACTACTTCAACAATGCAACAAGACGCGCTTAACAAGCTTGGCATGAGCCTTGCTCGCACCACCTCTTCTGCACAGCAACTTTATGAAGGAGTTGAAGTGAAAGGTGAGGGCAAAATTGCTCTTATCACTTACATAAGAACGGACTCAGTTCGCGTATCGGTCGATGCACAAAATGCTTGTTTGAAATTTATTGAAGATAAGTTTGGCAAAGATTTTGTGCCAAGCAAACCAAACATTTATCACACTAAAGAAAACGCACAAGATGCGCACGAGGCCATAAGACCTATCACAATGGACATTACGCCAGAAATGGTTAAAGAGACCTTATCGACTGACAATTATAAACTCTACAAACTTATCTATGAGCGCTTTTTGGCAAGCCAAATGGCTGAGGCTGAATATTCAACAGTTGCAGTCAACTTTGAATGCGCTCATTATG
>CALVUB010000051.1 GCA_944363385.1 uncultured Clostridia bacterium | reverse complement strand
ACACGACGCTCTTCCGATCTCATAACCATTAAAATTTATCGCATCATAACCATTATCTTCAAATGGCTTGTCTGCAGGTTGGTCTGTTTCTTTTGAGAAAACACCTGAGTTATTGATATTAAAATTTTCGTCAAGCGCACCTAAAAGGTGAGTGCAAAGGTCTTTCTCTTTAGGCAAAGCCAGTTTTATAGATTTTGACGACTTGCCTGAGCCTACATTTGCGACTAAAAAAACTTCTTCATTGTGCGAATATAGTGACAATCCTGCAAAACCAATTTTATTCAAATTGTAATTTTTTATCTCAGCACATTTGCCATCGTGATACAAATAATATTTATGTTTTTGCTTGTCGATTACAAAAGCGTAATTTTGTTTTTCATAACTATAACCTATAAAAGTGTAGTTGCCGATTTCTTTTTTAGTAAAAGGGGATTCTGCATTTAAAGCCTTGGTTGTAAGCGAAAAATATTCGCCTATAAGAAAAGGAGGAATATCAGATAACGTTTGATATTTTGGAGCTATGTGTTCAAAGAAAGCAGTTGTCATTTGAAAGCTGTTGCCTGCAAACTTTTTATTATCAGAACTAGCTTCTTTATTTATTCCCGTGTAAGTTTCGCCGTTATATTTGAAAAAAACGCCATCTGCATTTATCATGCAAACTAAAGCTGGCGAATCTTTTCCCTTTCCAGTTTTAACAGTAAGGACAAGCTCTTCAAAATTTTTTTGCTCAAGTTTAACTGAGTCAGAGTCTTTCCCTATAGTTAATTCACCTTGTAAAAGGTTTTTTATTTCATCAGGCAATTCTTCGTTAAAGTTGTAATCTGAAAGCGCATCTACATTAAATTTGAGTGTGCTTTTCATTAAAGTAAGAAGGTTATTATTTCCTAATGCGGTTGTAACGGTAAGCGTTGCTTTATTAGATGTAGTCATTGAAACAGATTGCTGAAGTTCTTTGCCATTTTTGGTAATTTTATTGGTAATCATTGTGTCTTTTACTGTTTGTGGGTTCATTCTTTTTTTGCCAGCAGATGAAGATGATGTTGCCATATTTCCTCCATATTATATTAATATATATAAGTATACTATATCTAAAAGGATAAGTCAAGGCATTCAAAGAAGTTAGGTAGATTTCTTTTTCGTGAAAGTGTTTTACATTTCCAACCTTAAAATGTCGAAAAAAGATAGAAAAATTTATAAAATAAACAAAAATACAGTTTTAAATAGCTTTTTTTTCTTGAAAAATTTGCTTTTTTTTGATAAAATGTTCTTGAAAAATTGTGAGTACTTAAAAATGGGATTTTTTGGAAACGATAAAGAAAAAATAAAAAAACTAAAAAAAATTGCAGACAAAGTGATTGCTCTTGAAGAAAAATATAAGGCTTTTTCAAACGAACAACTTAGAGCCTGCACTGAAGAATTTAAAAATCGATATAACTCAGGCACAAGTTTAAACGACCTTTTGCCTGAAGCTTTTGCTGTTGTAAGAGAGGCTAGCGCGCGTGTTTTAAATATGCGACATTTTTATGTGCAGATAATTGGCGGTATTGCACTTCATCAAGGCAGAATTGCAGAAATGGCAACTGGTGAAGGAAAAACTTTGGTGGCAACTCTTCCTGCATACTTAAATGCAATCTCTGGCAAAGGCGTTCATGTTGTGACTGTCAATGAATATCTTGCAAAGCGAGACGCCGAGTGGATGGGAAAGGTTTACAAATTTTTGGGATTAACTGTGGGTGTAACTTTAAATGACCAAAAGCCAGAACAGAAAAAAATTGCCTATGCCTCTGACATCACTTACTGCACCAACAATGAGCTTGGATTTGACTATCTTCGTGACAACATGGTTACAAATGCTTCAGGTCGCGTGCAAAGAGGACTCAACTTTGCAATTGTCGACGAAGTGGACTCAATTTTGATTGACGAGGCAAGAACGCCACTTATTATCAGCGGACAGGGTGGAAAGTCGAGCGAAGGTTATCATAGCGCTCAAAAATTTATCAAAACTCTCAAAAAAGATGAAGATGTTGAGATTGACATAAAAACAAAGCAGATAAATCTTACCGAAAGTGGTATAACCAAGGCAGAAAAATTTTATAAAATTGAAAGTCTGTCAGATATTGAAAATCTTGAAACCAACCACTATATAAACAATGCTTTGAAGGCAAACTTTATCATGCATCGCGATGAAAACTACATTGTCAAAGATGGGCAGGTTATCATTGTCGATGAATTTACAGGTCGTCTTTCACCAGGCAGGCGTTTTAGCAGTGGTCTTCATCAAGCCATTGAAGCAAAAGAAGGGGTTGAAGTTAAAGATGAAAACCAAACACTTGCCACCATCACTTTTCAAAATTTCTTCAGACTTTATAGCAAACTTTCAGGCATGACAGGAACGGCTAAGACAGAAGAGGGTGAATTTAGAACCATCTACAATCTTGATGTGGTGTCAATTCCTTCAAACCTTCCTAAAAAGCGACTTGACGAACCTGATATTATCTATGTTTCTGAGCAAGGCAAAATCAAGGCTATCATTGAAGAAATTGAAAGGTGTTCGAAAGTGGGACAACCTGTGCTTGTCGGAACTATAAATATTGACAAAAGTGAGCTTATTTCAAAAGCCTTAAAGGCAAGCAAAATCAAACACCAAGTTTTAAATGCTAAAAACCATGAAAAAGAAAGTGAAATTGTGGCTCAAGCAGGCCGAAAGGGCGCTGTAACCATTGCAACCAATATGGCTGGTCGAGGAACTGATATTTTACTGGGCGGAAACCCAGAGTTTATGGCTACCAAAAAAATGCGAGATAAGGGTTATAGCGAAGAGGAAATTTCTTATGCAACTGCTTTTAACACCATAAATGACGATAAACTCAACTCAGCGAGAGAAGTTTATCAAACTTTCTATAACGAATTTAAACAGACGACCGACAAAGAAAAAGAGGAAGTGAGGGCACTTGGTGGGCTTCATATCATTGGAACAGAAAGACATGAGTCACGAAGAATAGACAATCAGCTTCGTGGTCGTGCAGGAAGACAGGGCGACCCAGGGTCAAGCGTGTTTTTCTTGTCCCTTGAAGATGATTTGATTAGGCGTTTTGGTGGAGACAGAATGAAACGAATTGCCACAATGTTTAGACTTGACGATTCAACGCCTATTCAACTTAAAATTTTGTCAAAACAGATTGAAAATGCTCAAAAAAAGATTGAACTTCAAAACTTTGCACAACGAAAATCAGTTCTCAAATTTGACGATGTTATGAACAAACAACGCGAAATTATCTATAAGGAACGAAATATGGTTATTGACGGCGAACCAGTTCATGAGCAGATATTCAACATGATTCCTGATGTTGTGTCAAAGGCGGTCAACAATTGCGTTGACGACAATCAACCTTTTTATGAGTGGGATTTGAAAAAAATTAACGCCGAACTTGAAAAAGGTCTTCTTCCAAAAGACAGCAACACAGTTGATGCAGAGTTTGTTGAAGGCTGTGACCAAGCAGAATTTACTGACAAAGTTGTAAAGATTGTTGAAGAGCGTTACAAAGCGCAGGAGAACCATGTCAAAGAACTAGGCTACGATTTTGCAAGTGTTGAAAGGTTTGTGCTACTTAGAATGGTTGATTTCAACTGGATGGGACATATTGAAGACATGCAAATCATGAAAGATGAAGTTTTGTCTCGACAATTTGGTCAACAAGACCCTGTTTTGGCTTATAAAAAAGACGGCTTTGACCTTTTTGATAAAATGATTGACAAAATAAGAGAAAACACCGTTAAGGTTTTAATTAACACTAAAATTGAAGCAAAACAGCCACAGCAGCCACAGACTCCACAATATCAAGTTTATGTGACAGGCAAAGAACTTACGCCAGAAGAAAAGGCAAAAAAAGCTGAGCAAGAAAAGGCTAAACATGCAGTGCAGAAGACGGTTGTAAATGACAAACCTAAGCTGACTCGAAATGATTTATGCTATTGCGGAAGCGGTAAAAAGTATAAATATTGTTGCTGGGACAAAGACCATAGATAAAAAAGATCATAAATTGGGGTTTTATTAAACAGAAAATAATGAATGTAAAAAAACTGGGCAAAATTTTGCTCAGTTTTTTAAAACACAATATTCTTTTGTTTGATTTATTACTTAAGTTTAACAGTTGCGCCAGCTTCTTTGAGTTTAGCTTCGATTTCTTTAGCTTCGTTTGTTGGAACAGCTTCTTTGATAACTTTTGGAGCGCTTTCAACAAGAGCTTTAGCTTCACCAAGACCAAGTCCAGTGATTTCTCTTACAACTTTGATAACAGCGATTTTGTTTGCTCCGATTTCAGAAAGTTCAACATCGAATTCAGATTTTTCTTCTGCAGCAGGTGCAGCACCACCAGCAACAGGGGCAGCAGCTACAGCAACAGGAGCAGCAGCGCTAACACCAAAAGTTTCTTCAAGTTCTTTTACAAGTTCGCTAACTTCAAGAACTGTCATAGATTTGATTTCTTCAACTAATTTTTTAATATCAGCCATTTTATTTTCCTCCTAAATTTTTGTTTTGCTCTTATTTTGTAGCAATTGCATTAAGCGCAATTGCAAGCCCTTGAGCAGGGGCTGAGAGAACTCTTGCAAGAGCAGAAATTGGGCCATTGAGAGTGCCAAGCAATTTTGCAACAAGAACTTCTTTGCTTGGAAGTTTTGCGAGTTCTTCAATTTCCTTGCTTTCAACGAAGTTGCCATTTAATAAACCAAATTTTACGGTCAATTTCTTAGTTTTTTCTGCAGTTTGGCAAACAATTTTTGCACCACTGACTTCGTCATCATAACTGAAAGCAACCGCGCTTGTGCCGTGAAGATATTTATCGGCACCATTGATTCCAAGTTCGCTAAGCGCAAGGAGCAAAAGTTTGTTTTTGTAAACTTTGTATTCTGCGCCGTTTTTCTTAAATTCTCTTCTCATTTCAGTATCTTCGGCTACAGTAAGCTTGTTATAGTCAACAAAAGTCACAGATTTTGCTTTTGAGAGCTTATCTTTGATTTCTTCGACAATAAGTTTTTTTGCTTCTAAATTAGCGCTCATTCTTTTCCTCCTTTTTGATAGAATATTGTGTTAAAAACAAAATCTCTACGCCTCAGAAAAAAGCGTAGAGAAAAAACATTCTTACTTTTGCTTCTTTCCTCGGCAAGCACGCAAAACTGCGTTTATGCTTAAAAACACTTGCTGTCTATGGATAAGATTTTATTTTCAAATGCTATTATATCCAATTATCTCACATTTGTCAACCATTTTTTTAATGTTTTCACAAAAATAAGTGTTTGAAGTTGAAGATTAATAAAAAACACTGGATAAGGTTAGTAATATTTGAAATTAACAATTAAAATGAAAAAAGGCTCTAAATAATTTATAGAGTCTTTTTTTTCATATATAATAGTTATAATTTAATACCATTTAATATATTTTTTTCTGATTTGTCTATATTTTTTATTCCAATTTCATTATTCTCTGGTTTGCCATTGAAATTACTTCCACCAGTAACAATTAAACCATGCTGTTTGCAATAATTTAAAAGGAAAGTTATATCTTCTTTGCTGTGTGTTGGATGATAAACTTCAATTCCATCCACACCATATTTTAACACTGTTTCTAAAACAAATTCAAGATTGTCTTTGTTTCCACTTTTGCAAGGCTGTGCAAGCACAACAAATCCGCCAACAGAATGGATAAAATTAACAACCTTTTTAACACTTGGAAAAACTTTTTTCATGTTCACATACAAAGGAAAATCTTTTTGCTTTGTGCTTAATTTATAAAAGTCACCTAAATTTTCAATCTTATACTTTTCAAAAAATGCTTTATTTTCTTTATATTTTAGCATACATTCATAAATGTATTTGTGAGCAAAATCTACCTTGCCATTAAATTTTTGCTTGCTGTCCACTTTTATTTTCTGCTGTTTTGCCATTGAGAGCAGTAGATCCTTGATTTTAGTTTGTCGGTCCTCGAGTGTTCCATAGGTTTTATATGACCAAGATAAAGTTTCAAATGGTTCAAAATTATACGCCAAAAGTTCAAATGTTATACCATTTTCACACACATCACATTCCATGCCT
>CALVUB010000050.1 GCA_944363385.1 uncultured Clostridia bacterium | reverse complement strand
TTTAGTTGACATTTTTGGCTCTACAAGGTGTTTTGATTGTTTCCCTCTTTATCCTCTTGTAAAAAATATCGAGGAGGAATTGTTTATTAAAAAGGGCGATTTTTTCTATCTGCCTTTTGATTATGACGAGTATATTATGCTTATCAACAAAATTGTCACCAATCTCAACGAAGAAATTTTATCAAAACATAAAAAACCTCTTCAAAACACGATTGAATACTATGTTTTAAAAGAAAAGGACATGCTTAAAAAAGAGGCTATGCTTCCTATATTTTTGGAAGAACAAGAAAAGCCTTATGCAGTTTTGAAACTTGAAAAAATTGGACAATATTTTCAGATAGACGGTTTCGCTTCTTCACTTTCAGTGGAAGCGCAACTTGAAATTTTACATTCAATAAAAGGGCTTGAAAATTGCATTTTAGTGCAGAAGGGCGAGGCAAAACAAGATTGCTATATCAATGCACCATACATGATAAATGAATTTTGTCAGAGCATTAGATTTGACAACTTATTCTTTGCAGGAAATATTGCTGGTGTTTATGGAAAAACTGAGAGCATTGCAAGTGGGCTTTACACAGCAAATAATGTGATAACTTTTTTAAAGGAAAAACCTTTCGTAAAATTGCCTTCAAACACCTGTCTTGGGCACATGATGCAAAAAATTATCAAATCCAACAATTTTAATTGCTCAAAATTTGAACCAATTTTTGCAGATTATGATATAATAGAGTCAAACATAGCAAAAACCACTCAAGCAAAACAAGATTTTCTTGAGGCTCGGTCAAAAATGATGCTTGAAAAATATAAGGAGGAATTGAAAAATGGAAAGCATGTTTAAAGGAACTACCATTTGCGGAGTTAAACGCGATGGGCAAATTGCCATTGCAGGTGATGGACAAGTTACATTATCTGAAAGCGTTATCTTTAAATCAAATGCACACAAGGTGAAACGAATTTACAATGACGAAGTGGTTGTAGGTTTTGCAGGAAGTGTATCAGATGCCTTTTCACTTTGCGAGCGATTTGAAAATATGCTCAACAAGTTTTCTGGCAATTTGATGCGCTCAGCAGTAGAGCTTGCTGGAACTTGGCGTGAAGATAAAGCAAGTCGCCAACTTAATGCTATGATGATTGTGGCTAATAAAGAAATGTTACTCATTTTAAGCGGAACTGGCGAGGTTATTGAACCTGACGATAATGTTTGTGCAATTGGCTCGGGTGGCAATTATGCGCTTGCCGCTGCTAAAGCGCTTATGCAAAATACAACTCTTTCAGCCAAAGAGATTGCTGAAAAAGCTCTTCAAATTGCAGGGCAAATTTGCGTTTATACAAATGACCATATCACAGTTGAGGAGGTGTAAAATGAACTTGACTCCAAGAGAAGTTGTTGAAGAACTTGATAAATATATTGTTGGACAGGCAAAAGCTAAACGCGCAGTTGCAATTGCGCTTAGAAATCGCTATCGAAGAAGCAAGTTGCCAAAAGAGATGAGAGAGGAAATCACTCCAAAAAACATTATCATGAAAGGCCCAACTGGTGTTGGTAAAACAGAAATTGCAAGAAGACTTGCAAAGCTTGTCAATGCACCTTTTATCAAAATCGAGGCGACAAAATATACCGAAGTGGGCTATGTTGGTCGCGATGTTGAAAGCATGATTAGAGACCTTGTTGAAGTTGCAGTAAGACTTGTCAAAGACGAGCAAGTGCATGAAATTGAAGCCAAAGTCAGACCAATCGTGGATGAAAAACTTGTGGATGCAATTTGCGATGCAAGGCGTGCAAAAAATATGCAAGTTGATAAAACTGAAGTTCAAAATGCTTTGAAAGAAGGCAAACTTGAAAATGAGCAGATTGAAGTTGTTGTCAAAGAAGAAACAAAGCCCATGCTTGCAGTTGGTGGGCCAGATATTGCACTTGGCTCTATGTTTGACGGACTTTTGCCACAAAGACGCAAGAAAAAACATATGACAGTTGCAAGAGCTAGAGAAATTTTGATGGCAGAAGAAGCCGACAAAATTATCGATAAAGACAATGTCTATGCAGAGGCAATACGAAGGACGGAAGAAGAAGGCATCATCTTTATTGACGAAATAGACAAGATTATCGGCAAGGCTGGAGGTTCTGTCAATCAAGATGTGTCAAGAGAAGGTGTTCAGCGCGACATTCTTCCAATTGTTGAAGGTTCTACTGTGGCAACAAAATATGGCAATGTTAAGACTGACTTTATTCTTTTTATCGCTTCAGGCGCTTTCCATGTTTCAAAAATTGAAGATATGATACCAGAGCTTCAGGGGCGTTTTCCTATCAGAGTTGACCTTGACAACCTTACAAAAGAAGACTTTAAGAAAATTTTATCTGAGCCAAAAAACTCTGTCACAAAGCAATATGCAAGCATTTTGAAAGTTGACAACATTGACCTTGAGTTTACAGATGACGCGCTTGATGAAATGGCAGAAATGGCTTATGCTGAAAACGAAACCAGCGAAAATATTGGAGCAAGACGACTTCATACTATCATGGAGAGTCTTTTGGAAGACATATCGTTTAACGCTTCAGGAGACCATCCAATGCTTAAAGTAAAAATTGACAAAAAGTATGTTCAAAACGCGTTTAAAGAAAGCAAGAAAAAATTTGACCTTAAAAAATATATATTGTAAAGGTGGAATAGTGGATAAATCTAGAACAGAACTTTTGATAGGCAAAGAGAACATCGAACTTATTGCGAGCAAAAAAATTGCTATTGTTGGCGTTGGTGGAGTTGGAGGCGCATTGGCAATTTCGCTTGCAAGATGTGGCGTTGAAAATTTTACGCTGATTGACTTTGACAAGGTTTCTGCCTCAAACATAAATCGTCAGGTGGTAGCCTTTGAGCAAACAATTGGCAAAAACAAAGTTGATGTTTTGAAAGAAATGATTTTGGCAATCAACAAAAATGCAAAAGTTAATGCTGTGGCTCAAAAAATTTGTAAGGAAAATGTTAAAGAACTTATCTCTGACTTTGACCTTGTTGTTGATGCGATTGACAGCGTGCAAGACAAGGTGGAGCTTATCTGTCATTGCAAAGAAAACAATATAAACATTATCTCTTCAATGGGGGCGGGCAACAGAGTTGAAGTGCCAAATTTTGAGATTGCTGACATATATAAAACTCATAACGATGGTCTTGCCAAAGCATTAAGAAAAAAGCTTAAAGAAAGAGGTGTAAAAAATCTTGAGGTTGTTTTCACCTCACAAAAACCAATTGAAAACAAGGGCAAAGTTATCGGTAGTATTGCATATTTTCCAATAATTTGTGGAAATGTCCTTTGCAGTGCTGTGATAAATAAAATTTTAAGGAGGGAAATATGAAAATCATCACAGAAAAAGAATTTGAAAAAGAAATAAATGAGGGGACTGTTCTGGTTGACTTTTTTGCAACTTGGTGCATGCCATGTCGAATGATGGGGCAAATTTTGGAAGAAGTTGACCGCGAGCTTAACGGCAAAGGCAAAATTGTTAAAGTTGATGTCGACCAAAATGAAAATCTTGCAAGAAAGTTTGGGGTTATGTCAATTCCAACCCTTGTGCTTTTTAAAGACGGAAAAATGGTCAGCAAAAATGTTGGAGTAATGCAAAAAAATGACTGCCTCAATCTTTTTAAATAAATTTTTAGTCTGCCTTGTGCAGATTTTTTATTGAGTCAAATTTTGATAAAATCTACATTTTTTGTGGGATTTTTGCTTAATTTTTGGCAAAAAAGTGAAAATTATTGCAAAACCAAACTATTTTTAAAAATTGCTATTGACTTTAAAGTTATAAAATGTTAAAATAAAAGTGACTAAAAAGAGGTGTTTTATGAGTAGAAAAGTTTATCTAGACAATGCTTCAACAACTTTTGTTTCAGGCGAAGTTTTGTCAGAAATTTTACCTTGCTTTAATGCTCTCTATGGCAACAGCAATTCTTTGCATAGCTATGGAAGAGATGCAAGCGCAATTGTTGACAGAGCAAGAGACCGCATCGCACATGCTATCAATGCTCAAAAGTCAAATGAAATTTATTTTACTTCAGGCGGAACTGAGGCTGACAATTGGGCTATAAAAGGCATTGCAAAGGCCAATGCATCAAAAGGAAAACATATCATCACATCTTCAATTGAGCATCATGCCGTGCTTGACAGTTGCAAGCAACTTGAAAAGGAAGGTTTTGAAGTGACATATCTTCCTGTTGACAAAACGGGTATTGTTTCAGTTGCCGACCTTCTTCATGCAATCAGAAAGGACACCATTCTTATTTCAATTATGGCAGTCAATAACGAAGTTGGCACAATTCAAAACATCAAAGCGCTTGCAAAAACAGCCCATGACTATGGCATTATCTTCCACACAGACGCAGTGCAGGCAATTGGAGCTTTCAAAATTGATGTTCAAGACATGGAAATTGACGCAATGTCAATCTCAGCGCATAAAATTTATGGGCCAAAAGGTGTTGGCGCACTCTACCTTAAAAACGGAATTGCTATTGACAATTTGATTGATGGTGGAACTCAAGAGCGAGGAAAGCGTGGCGGAACTGTCAATGTTCCATATGTTGCAGGTCTTGGAAAGGCTGTGGAAATTGCTTGTCGAGATATTTCTATTAACCAGCAAAAACTTAAAGCAATAAGAGACTACTTTATCAAAAGCGTAAATGAAAAAATTGACTATGTCCAGATTAACGGTCATCCACATCAAAAGATTAATGGCACTGTAAATATGTCTTTTGAAATGGTGGAAGGCGAGTCTCTTCTTATGCTTCTTGACCTTGATGGTATTGCTGTTTCAACCACTTCTGCTTGCATGAGCAATGCGCTTGAACCTTCTCATGTGCTTAAAGCTATGGGTATTGAGGATGAACTTGCTCAAAGCGCTGTTCGCTTTTCATTTGGCAAAAATCTTTCAAAGAGCGATATAGACTATGTTGTAGATTGTCTTGCAAAAGATGTTGCAAAACTTAGGTCAATCTCTGCGCTCACCAAAGCAGGAAGGAGGTAAACTATGTATAATCAAACAGTTATGACAAAATTTTTAAATCCAAGAAATGCAGGCACTCTTCGTGGAGCAAATGCAACTGGCAAAGCTGGAAATTCAAGTTGTGGTGATGTTATCAAACTATACCTTCTTGTTGATGAAGAGGGCATTGTTGACGAAGCAAAATTTAAAGCTTTTGGTTGCCCTGCAACAATTGCTTGTTCAGACATTGCTTGCGACCTTGTGGTTGGACTTCAAATAGATGAAGCGCTAAACATTTCAAGCAAAGAAATTTTTGATGAACTTGACGGACTTGATGACAATCGTGTTTATTGCTCTGTGCTTGCAGAAGACGCAATCAAACTTGCAGTTGAAGATTATTACAAGAAAAAAGCAAAAGAAAACAAATAACCATCTTAGAGGGAAGCAAAGTTGACAAAAGGTCAGATTATAAGAAAAATAAAACGAGAAATAAATAGTTATGACAAGCCTAGCCAAGCAAAATTGAATGCTTGGCTAAATGGTTTGGCACATTTTGCAGGTGAAGCTTTAAATTTTATTGAAGAAAAAGACCTTGGCCGATTTATCAAATTTCTTGTCAAAGCTGTTGCTGAAGAAAAACTTGAGGCTGTATTGCTTGCTCTAAGGCTTTATCAAGAAATGGAAAGAGGGGAATTTTTAGACCAAATGTTTACAATTTTTCTTGAAGAGGCAAAAGTTTATATAGGCGGAATGTCAAAAAGTGAAGAATTAAAAGATTTTTTTGCAAGAGTTTTTATGATTGTTTGTCTTTATAGAGATAAAGAAAGAGCAAAAGAATTTGAAGAAAAAGCTAAAAAGAAACTGCAAATGTTGCATTGGCACTTTCCTATTCAGCAAGAAAAGCCTAAGATTGTGGAAATTAAGGTGGAAGAGAAAAAGCAAGAACCAAAAAGCACCACTTCCTCATTTTTAGATTTTTTTACAGAACTTTTTGGCAAGGGGTTTGGTTTTAAAAGCATTTTAGATATTTTTAGAGATACAATTTTTGGATTTAATGAAAATGATAACTCTAGACAAATGTAGTTTTTGCGACCTAATTTTGAAATTTTCTTCAGGTTTGGTCGCTTTTTATTTGTCGTGTATTAAAATTTTCTTTTTGCAAATACTATTTCTAAAAAAATAAAAAATGAAAGAACTTATGGCTCTTCTTGGCTTTGGG
>CALVUB010000049.1 GCA_944363385.1 uncultured Clostridia bacterium | reverse complement strand
AACACAGAAGTTAAGCTTTTCATCGTCGAAAATACTTGGCTGGCGACGGCCCGGGAAGATAGAACACTGCTGGAATATCATTAAACCAACCGCAAGAGGTTGGTTTTTTGTTTTTATATAGTTTTTTTAATAAAAATCAGCAGTGTTCTGCAAGGCTTTTCAGCCTTGCTTGCACTATCGTGCAAATCTTCCCGGGAGAAGATAAGACCCGGTCTACGAAGAAAGAGTGGTCTTGCGAAAAAGTTGCACTTTTTCTAATGAACACTGCTGGAATGCTCGGCAAATCTACGCTTATGCAAAATTTTTTTAAAATTGTTGCCTTTCGCTTGTTTGCCTCGCTACCTAAAAATGTGTACATTTTTAGGTAAACCTATTTGTGGGCGCAAGAGGTTGGTTTTTTGTTTTTATATAGTTTTTTTAATAAAAATCAGCAGTGTTCTGCAAGGCTTTTCAGCCTTGCTTGCACTTTCGTGCAAATCTTCCCGGACACAATTCTACGAAGGTAAAATAGAGGAGCGGAGATGGGGTTTAGGTTTGCAGTAAAGCAAATCGGATAGTGATGCAAACTAAGTTTGCCGGATAGTGATGCAAACTAAGTTTACAAGAGCGGAGATGAGGTTTAGGTTTGCAGTAAAGCAAAACGGATAGTGATGCAAACTAAGTTTGCCGGACAGTGATGCAAACTAAGTTTGCAAGAGCGGAGATGAGGTTTAGGTTTGCAGTTAAGCAAATCGGACGGTGATGCAAACTAAGTTTGTAAGAGCGGAAATATGGTATGGGTTTGCAGTAAAGCAAATCGGACAACGATGCAAACTAAGTTTGCAAAAAGATTGCCTAGCGGTCTTTTTTTGTTTGTTTTTTGAGGTTAAGTTTGATATAATCTTTCTATAAAACTTAATAGGAGATTTTTATGTCAGAAAATATAGACAAAGAAGGCATTTCAAATCACGAACATTTTATCGATATTTTTAAAGAGATTGATATCCTGCGTGACAATTTAAGCGACAACACTGACACCGCTTTTGAAATTCTGAAAATGTATGATGAGCATAGCGACCAAGAAAGTGTTGACGTTTTGCGTATTACTTGCAGTGATATTCTTGACGCAGAAGAACTTGCCAAAGAAAAAATAGAGCGTTATGAAAGATTAAAACAAAAGGTGCTTGCAAGTGGAGGGAGTAAAGAAGAGCAGAAAGAGGCTCTCGAGATTTTGAACGAACTTAAAAAGCTTGAAAAAAATTCAAGCAAACAATTTGGTGAGCTACTGAAAATTGCTTCATCGCTAAAATAGGAGGAAAAATGGACGCGAGAGATGAATTTTTAGAGATTTTTTATGACAATGTTGACAGAGAAGGCGCTGATAAGTTTTTGGAATGGCTTGAAAAAAGTGATTTTTTCACAGCGCCCGCAAGCACAAGACGACATAACAGCTTTAAAGGCGGTCTTTGCGCGCATTCGGTCAATGTTTACAAAAGATTTGTCAAACTTATTGAAGGGCAATTTGGCGAAAATTGGCAAGAAAAAGTAAGCCCAGAAAGCGTGGCAATCATGGGACTTTTGCATGACATTTGCAAGGTTGACACTTACAAAGAAGATGTGAAAAATGTCAAAGTTGATGGTGTTTGGACGCAGAAACCTTACTACAAAGTTGAAGATAATTTGCCTTATGGCCATGGCGAAAAATCAGTTTACATTTTGTCCGCTTTTATGAAATTATCACGCGAAGAAGCGCTTGCAATCAATTGGCACATGGGAGAGTATGATTTGCGCGTAAAAGGCGGGTCTTATAGTGTTGCCGAGGTGTATTATCGCTATCCAGTAGCCTTTTTGTTGCATGTTGCAGACCTTATGGCGACATATTTAGACGAAAAAGTTGATGTCGAACAGTAAAAATAAAGTCAAATTGATAAGAATTGCAAACATTTTTGCAGTTTTTTCATATATGCATATTGACAAATCTCAAGAAGTGGTATATAATATAATCGTAAAAAAGAGGAGGAAATATGGCAGCAGTTAAGAAAGAATGGACTGATCTTACTAGACAAGTTGCAGATGTAACTCGTTTATTGACTTTATATAACCCAATATTACATGAGGCTCAAAAGACACTCATGAAAGGCAGTGTTGATGAAGAATATGAAAAAAAAGTAGATACGATGGGTGCAAGACTTGGCGCAGTTAACGCAAATGTTAGGAAGTTTTTTGACGAGTATGTTAAGAACAATGCGCCAGCCAGTGAAGAAGATTATGAAATAATAGAAAAAATTATTACTGGAATAAAAAATGGCTTTAAGGGAGAATGTAGCTTTAGAGGGCCTAAAGACGGAGTTGTCTATGAATTTGTTGATACAATCAAGCATGACGGCTCTTTACTTACAGTTTCATTACACAATCTTGCTAGTGATGCTGTCAATGTTTGCAACTCAGTTGCAAAGGTTAGATTGAAACAGTTGCAGGCATATAATGACAGTCTTGCAATTATTCGTAGGACGCTCTATGGAATAGGTCCAGATAGAGGATATTTGGGTGAGGTTGAAAAGTATGAACGTTATTGGAAAAATTTTCCAACAACAGAACAAGAGGAGTTGCTAAACTCGATGAGAGATCTTGCCACTCAATTAGAAGCAGACTATAAAGAATTAAGCAAAGAATTTGAAGACGTTGCAAAAAACCCTGAGAAAACATTGTCAGATGAGTTTACATCAAAAGTGAATAGTATACTTGATGATGACTATGGCTCACTTAAAAAATTAGAAGGTCTCTTGTATGATGCAAGTGTGGTTGAAGCGGAGGAATCCACTTCAAAAAGCGTTACAAATAAACATCCAGGAATTGTAAAAAAAGCGATTGCTGCAGGACTTGTTGTGGCTGCAGTGGCTGGAATTTTAGCACTATGGGGAAAATTTACCGACTGGAAATTTATTCCTGAACCAACACCAGAACAAGATTTACCAGATTCAAATCAATCACAAACAATAGACACTGTAGCAGACTATCAACAAGAGGTTGCTGAAAAAATTGCAGAACTTGAAAAAGCTTCGGCAAATTGGTCCCAAAAATATAAAGATATGCTTAAACCATATCTTGGTGAATCACCTACAGATGAAACTTATCAAGCTTTACTCGCTCTAGATCAGATCAGCTCTTCTAAAGAAGACTTAAAGCTTGCAGAAGATTATGCAGATGAAATTATGACGAAATTGATTAGCATACAAGCTTTGGCAGAGGCAGAACAAGAGAAGCCAGAACAGGTTATTCCAAAAGACCCAATCGTTTTTGAAGGCGCAGACTTATCAGAAATTTCTAATCTTAATGACTTTAGAAATCCTTTTGTTTCAGGCACCCCAACAAAGGTTGAAGTTGATTTTATTCAAGAGGGTAATAGTAAAGGCGATGCTGTTGTAAAAATCTATTTTACAAACAAAAATGGAACAGTTGCTTATGTAAAAGAAATTGGAATTGTTGGAGCAACAGGACATCTTGAAGAAGCTGAATTGCCAGCCGAAGCTGTTTACGATATGCTTGCCAAGGCAGATAAAACCACATCCAATGTCTCAACGTATGGAAACTATATCGAAAAATATCCAGAATTAACAACCGCAGATGGTGTGGCGGTGAAAGAGCTTTATATTGATCAAGATGATTTATCAAAATTGGCCGCTGGCGGGACAGTTGATATTAACTGGGCGATTGTTGATGCGACAGGACGTGTTTATAAAGGACTTTCTGAACTTACAAGCACAAAGCCAATGCTTCTCAGTGAAGCTGAGGGTGCAGCCGCTGCAGATATTCTACTTCAACTGCGGTTAGGGAATTTAAAGCCACAGTCATCAGTTGCTGGTTATGATATTACTTTAGAAAATCCACAAATGTAAAAGTGGTTTAAAAAACTGTCACATTAACGACAGTTTTTTTGTTCGCAAAGAAATTGGCGAAAATATGGTTAGCAAATTCGACTTGAAATAAAAATAGGTTCTTATATCACAAGATATAGAACCTAAGCGCAATTGGTGGAGAATATCGGAATCGAACCGATGACCTCTTGCTTGCAAGGCAAGCGCTCTAGCCAGCTGAGCTAATCCCCCATGAAGTTTGCTTAGTTATGATAGCATATTTAGATAAAAATGTCAACAATTTGTTAAAAATTTCTTATAATTATCTATAGAAATTTAAATTTTCAAGTTTTTTCAAATTTTAAACTATAAAAAATCGAGATATTTATTAAAAAAATTGAAAATAGCTATTGAAAAATTAAAAACATTGTGGTATAATAAAAACAAGAACGGAGGGAATATGTCAAAAAAATTATTGAAAATTTTAGCAGTGTGTATATTCGTAACTCTTGTGCCTGTTGCAGTTATAGCAATCGCTTTGGCGGCAACTCTTTCTGCACCATATACTGTTGCAGTTGAATTTAAGGGCACAATGGCTGATTACCAAGCATCAGCAAACATTTCTGTTAATGATCAGCTTAGAAGTGGGAATACAGTCAAAGTCAAAATGGACGACAAAATCACTATCACTCTTGCAGATGGAGCTTATGACATCGTAGGATTTTATGAGGGCAACGCAGAATCTGTTATTGATAAGTCTGAAATAATTCCAGAGAGTTCGAAGATTTCATATTCGTTTAATGTTACCTCTTCAAGAACAATCACTATTTGGGTTGAGGCTAAAACCTATAACATCACTTACACCGAAGAAGGTTTGACAGGTGGCGAAATGATTTACGGCACAGACCTTGCAACTATTGACAGAGCTGACTTTAAGGGCTGGCAGGTTACTAGAGCACCAGAGGGTGTAACTACTGATGGCACTGTTTATACAAAAGCGACCTTCCCAGTAAAAGGAGATTATACTCTTACTCCTTACTATGAAGACATTGATTATACTGTTGCGGTTGAGTTTAAGGGCACAATGGCTGATTACCAAGCTGCAGCAAACATTTCTGTTAATGATCAACTTAGAGGTGGAAATACAGTTAACGTTAAAATGGGCGACAAAATCACTATCACTCTTGCTGATGGAGCTTATGACACCGTAGGATTTTATGAGGGCAACGCAGAATCTGTTACTACTGAGTCTGAAAAGCTTACAGACAGCTTGACTTCATATACATTTAATGTTGAAGCTAATGTTTCTTCTTTAAGAACAATCACTATTTGGGTTGAGGCTAAAACCTATAACATCACTTACACCGAAGAAGGTTTGACAGGTGGCGAAATGATTTATGGCACAGACCTTGCAACTATTGAAAGAGCTGGCTTTAAAGGCTGGCAGGTTACTAGCGCGCCAGAGGGCGTAACTGCTGATGACACTATTTATACACAAGCAACCTTCCCAGTAAGTGGAGGTTACACTCTTGCTCCTTACTATGCAGACATTGATTATATCCTTAATGTAAAAAAACATGCTCATTCAGACGAAACAAGCCAGATTACTTTTAATTCAATAAATGGATTTGATTCCTATGACGAAATAAGAGACAATTATACCTTTGTTGGCTTCAATTATCAAGGGACTGAGTATCTTATAAATGAAGACCAAACTGATTATTTAAATGGTGAAAAGAAACTTTCTGAGGTGATTGCTTCTTCATATAATGAAGGAGATACTGTGGAGCTTACTGCAGTTTGGGAAAGCGATTATAAAGATACACAATTTTCAGTATCAATAAGTGCATCTTGTGGTGTTGACTATGATCCAGTTTATGATTCTGATGGAAACGCGTTTGAAGATATTGAATGCATTATGTCTTTCGAGGACAAAACAGATGACAACCTTAACGACAAATATGTATATTGTGACCTTAACGAGAAGGTATATGATTATTTCTTCAAAGGAGAGACTAATCTGTATGATCAAGACAACAAGCTTTTGACAGGAGGACAACTGATAGTTAGTGATACTAATAGTGGAACTGGATATACTACAATTATAAACATCAAAGATGCTACTTTTGCAGACCTGTTAAAATTTACTAATGGTGCTAAAACTCTATATGTTAAATTTATACTTGTTTAATTAAAAGATTAAAAAAGCAGACAGAATTGTAAGCAATTGCAATATGTCTGTTTTTTTTGTTGGCAATATAGACCCATGTGGCTTTTCTTGCTGTTTATAAAACAAATTGGCTGACATAATTGCAAAGAAATCGAGATGTCACATTTCACTTGCAAGTTGACAAAAAAATAATAAATAAATTTTGAAATTTTAGTTGACAAATAAAAACTTTTTTGATATATTATATATGCATACTTTGAGAGCATGGAAGTTTAGCTCAGCTGGGAGAGCATCTGCCTTACAAGCAGAGGGTCATAGGTTCGAGCCCTATAACTTCCACCAAAGCACGCACTGCAAGAACTTTTAAAACAATTATCTTTTTTAAAGACAACTTGCTGTGTTGCA
>CALVUB010000048.1 GCA_944363385.1 uncultured Clostridia bacterium | reverse complement strand
TATAAATTTATGATTATTCATGCATTTTTGATTATTATACATCATTTTTTATAATTATGCAAGCGATTTTTGTATAAATATTCATCAATTTTTTATATAAATTTGAAAATATGCAAATTTATAAAAATGAAATTTATAATTATAACCCTATATGCATACAGCATTAAATCAGTTAAAACCCAAACTAAACCGTAAACCACACAAAAAACAAATTATCCCCTTCTTCTTTACTGTAAATTTTCAGATAGCACAGCTTTACTTTCAAGACAACAAAAAAAAGAGCGAAAATTTCGCCCTCAAATTTTACAACTTATTTTTATATCAATCTTTTTTTAAAACCACAACCTCTTCTGTCTGGAGAGCCTCCTCTATCAAGCTGTCCAAATTTAAAAAACCCTCCTCCTTTTCACATCTTTCAATTGTTGGCTTTATAACTGGATTTTTTGGCAAGAAAACTGTGCAACAATCTTCATAAGGCAAAATAGAAGTTTGGTAAGTGCCTATATCTTTTGCGATTGCCATAATCTCTTCTTTGTCCATAGCAAGCAAAGGCCTAAATATTGGAAGAGTCTTTACCACTCCGCCTGTCACAGTCATGCTTTGCATAGTCTGGCTTGCAACCTGCCCCAAACTTTCGCCTGTCACAATTGCGCCAAGACCATTTTGTTGACAAATTTTTTCTGCAATTCTCATCATGATGCGCCTCATAATCGTTATCATGTATTCGCTTCGGCAATTTACATGTATTGCCTCTTGAACTTTTGTGAAAGAAATAATGTGCAGTTTTATCTCATCAACATAATCACATAGTTTTTTTGCTAGCGATAAAACCTTATCTTTTGCCTCTTCTGAGGTGTATGGATAACTATTAAAATGAAGAGCCTCAATTTTAAGCCCTCGTTTTGCAATCAAATAGCCAGCAACTGGGCTATCAATTCCGCCAGAAAGAAGCAAAAGGCCTTTGCCAGCACTTCCAAGAGGCAAACCGCCCTGACATTTTTCGATTGCATCAAAGATATATGCTTTTTTGTTAAGCCTTATATCAACATTGATTGTCGTCTCAGGATTGTAAAGTTCCACCTCACACCCTTTATTGTTTTCAAGCACAATCGCTCCAAGTTTTTTTGCAAAATCCATAGAAGAAATCGGAAAGGCTTTATCAGCACGCTTAACCACAACTTTGAAGTTTGAGGTTTTAACTTTTATAGTTGAAACATATTTTTCAATCTCTTGAGCGCTCGCCTCTACCTCTTCAGTTAAAGAAATGCTGTATAAACCAAAAACGCATTTAAGTTTTTTAACAATCTCAGCTTCTCTTTCGTTTTCATAATCACGTATCACATATCTACCAAAAGTTTTTTCAAATTTATAACTTTCACCTTCAAGTTTGTTTTTTATGTTTGTAATAAGCATCGACTCAAAAATATATCGATTGTTACCTTTCAAATAAAGTTCGCCAAACCTTAATAAAATAGCCTTCATAATTTCTCCCACTATAGTTCAAGATTTTTTATTGTTTTTGCACATTTTAAAATTTTTTCACCCGCCTCTTCAATTTCTTCCAAACTCATATAAGCATTAAAAGAAATTCTGATACTCGAAACAACATATTCTTTTTTCATGCCCATATTTTCAAGAATTCTGTTGCCCGCTTTTTTGGTAGAACATGCGCTTCCAGTGCTTACAAGAACGCCTTGGTCTTGCAAAGCTCTTGCAAGTGTTTCACCATTAATACCTCGATAAGAAACCGACATGATATATGGAGAGAAACTTTCCACAATCTTGAAATTGTTATCTTGCTCTAAAATTTTAGTCATACGCTTCTTAAGTTGTTTAGCCCTTTCGAAATTAATCGCCACATCAATGTTGTCATTTGCCCATTTCATAGCCATTATGCCTGCAACATTTTCAGTTCCAGAGCGCAAATCACCTTCTTGCCCGCCACCGAATACTATGCTTTTTAAAGTTTTTACATCACGAACATAAAGCGCTCCCACCCCTTTAGGCCCATGAAATTTATGAGCCGAAATTGTGTAAAAATCTGCACCAAGTTGGTCAAGACTAAAATCGAGTTTATTAAAAGCCTGAACGCCATCGACATGCAAAAGCGCCTTAGATTTTTTTGTTATAATGCTTTTAACCAAACTTATATTGTTAACAGCGCCCGTCTCGTTGCTTACATGCATAACAGACACAAGGCGTGTTCTTTCGTTTATCACCTCTTCAAGCTTTTTATAATCAATTTGTCCATCAGACATAAGAGATACAAAATGAACAATCATTCCCTGTCTTTCAAGCTCTTTGGCAACATTATAAACACTTGGATGTTCTCCATTTGAAAAAACATATTCCCATTTGCCGTTGCGCCGTGACCCCATCACTGCAAGATTGTTACTTTCTGTTGCTCCACTGGTAAATACAATCGTTCCTTCTTGTGTTTTTAATCTTTTTAACAAAGATTTGCGTGCTTGGTCAAGCTCTTCTTTAACCGCCCTTCCCTCTCGATAAAAGGCACTTGGATTATAAAAAAGGTCGCAGGCAAATTTTTGATATTGCCCAAGCGCACCCTCAAACATCTTGGTTGTAGCAGCATTGTCAAGATAAATCATCTTAACACCGCTCCAAATTTATAGTTTAGTGCTTTCAACACCTTATTCATCACCTTCGTTATCTCTTCATCGGTCAAAGTTTTGTTAAGGTCTGACAAAACAATATTAAATGCCAAACTCTTTTTGCCTTTTCCCAAAGCTTCTGAGTGGTATACATCGAAAAGCGAGCAATCAAAATAAAGATTACCGCAAGCAGACTTAACTGTTTCAAGCATAGCACCAGCTTCAACTTCTTCGTTAACAACCACAGCCAAGTCTCGTTCGACATTTGGAAATTTGGACACTTGTTTAAGCTCAATTTTCTTTTCAGGCAATTCAATAAGTGCTGAAGTGCAAATTTCACCATAGTAAGAGTTTGCAGGAAGCTCATAATTTCGAATAACTGATGGATGAATTTTACCAAAATGGCCAACTTTCTGCCCACTTACAAAAATATCGGCAGAAATTCCTGGATGAAGATAGGGTTCTTTTGACCTTTCAAGCTTAACTTCTTCAAAAGCACCCAAAAGGGTTTCCATCACATTTTTAAAGTTGTAAAAGTCAAAATCATTTTCGCAAACAAGCATTGCAAGCACATTTGGCTCATTTGCAAGAGATTTTAAATTGTCACCTTTTGAAAGATAAACCCTTCCACATTCAAACAGCCTCATCTCTTTGTTGCCAACCGACAAGTTGTAAGTGGCCGTTTGAAGCATTGAAGAAAGCATGGTTGTTCTCATATAAGCAAAGTTTTCACCAAGAGGATTTGAAATTTTGATAGGCTTTGCGCGCTCATCACTGAGCATAAGTCTTCCTATAAAATCACTTGAACCAAAAGTAAAGGTCATGATTTCATAAAAGCCTTCTTGCACAAGCATATTTCTGTATTTGCGCTCAAGATTATATCTGACATTTGGCACGCTTTCTGTCACTGGCGAATTTTTAAAAAGCACCCCATCAGTCTTATCATAAACATCATAGCCATAAAGTCTGATAATCTCTTCAGCAAGGTCATTGTCATTTTCAATATCTTGCCTATATGGTGGGATTAAACATTCAAGTTTGTCACCATTAACCTTGTTTTCAATGCCGAGATTATTTAAAATCTTTGACATAACAGAAGCAGAAATTTCTATTCCCAAAATCTGATTGATATTCTGCAATGAACCGATAAGCTGACGCGCTTTGTTTTCGCCACGAGCCTTATCAATTATTCCTCTTACAACTTTCCCGCATTTAAGTTTGTCCACAAGCGCCAAAGCCCTCAAAAGCCCATCCTCTGCACTTGCAAGATTGATACCTTTTTCATTTCTTGCAGAAGAATCTGTGCGAATGCCATATTTTCGACTGGAAGAGCGCACTGACTTAAGGTCAAACACAGCCGATTCAAGCACAACGGTCTTGGTTTTATCACTAATGCATGAGTTTGTTCCGCCAATTATACCTGCGATAACCATCGGTTTATCTTCGTCTGCAATCACAATATCTTTTCCGTCAAGATTGTAAGTAAAGCCATTAAGTGTTTCAATCTTCTCGCCTTCTTTTGCCTGTCTAACATTAATTTGTTTTCCGCCAATAAGCTCCTGGTCAAAAGCATGCAAAGGTTGTCCCATTTCCACCAAAACATAGTTTGTGATGTCAACAATTGTGTTGATTGGTTTGATTCCAACCGCGTTAAGCCTTGCCCTCATCCACAAAGGAGAACGCTTGATTTTGACATCTTTAACAGCTCCCATGCAATATCTAGGACAGTTTTCAGTTTGGTTGTCAACTTCAATATAGTCATGTACAGTGTCTTTTGAATAAATGTCAATTGGATAAGAAAGATTAATCTTTTTTGGTTTATCACCTAAGATTGCACCTATTTCACGAGCCAGACCGATAACACTCAAACAATCAGGTCTGTTTGGCGTGATATATACATCAAGCACAACATCATCAAGTGCGAGTGCTTTTTCAATAGGCTGACCAATCTTCATATCGCTTGGTAAAATTAAAATGCCATTAACACCAGCACCTTCAAAATAATTTTCATCAATACCAAGTTCTTCGCCAGAGCAGAACATACCATTGGATTCCACCCCGCGCATTTTTGTAGGCTTGATTTTAACACCATTGACAAGGTCTGCACCTGGCAAGCTTACAGGGATAACCGCACCTTCAAACACATTGGTCGCCGCCGTGATAATCTGTGTAGTTTTATCACCGATATCAACTTGACAAACGACTAACCTGTCAGCCTGTGGATGTTTTTCAATCTTTAAAATTTTGCCAACCACCACATCGTGCAAATGCTGGTTTTGATAGCAAATCTCTTCCACTTCAAAACCGCTTTTTGTCAGTTTCTCAGCAAGTTCTTCAGCCGTTAAAGGAATATTCACATATTCTTTCAGCCAGTTATAAGTTACCTTCATAATTCTTCCACCTTTTATTTTATCTAGATTGCTTTAAGAAGCGTATATCGTTTTTAAACAAAGACCTCATGTCAGTGTTGCCAGTAAAGAGCATTGAAGCGCGGTCTATTCCAATACCAAAGGCAAAGCCTTTGTATTTTTTGCTGTTTATGCCATTAAAATCAAGCACTTTTGGATTTACAACTCCAGCTCCAAGAAGTTCCAAATAACCTGTGTTTTTACAAAGCTTACAACCTTTGCCATGACACTGTGGACAACTAACATCTACTTCAATGCTCGGCTCGGTAAACGGGAAATAGGAAGGACGGAAACGAACACATGTATCTTCACCAAAAAGCCTTTTCATCATGATTGAAAGCATGTTTTTAAGGTCGGCCATAGAAACATTCTCATCTACAACAAGCCCTTCTAGCTGGTTAAACATTGGAGAGTGAGTGGCGTCACTGTCATTTCGATAGGTTTTTCCTGGAACAATGATTTTAAATGGGGGCTTCATGGTCTCCATCGCTCTTGCCTGAACCGCTGTAGTCTGCGTTCTTAGAAGCACATTGTCTGTAAAGTAAAAAGAATCTTGCATATCTCTTGCTGGGTGGCTTTTAGGAGTGTTAACCGCTTCAAAATTATAATAATCACTTTCAATTTCAGGGCCTTCCACAACAGAAAAACCTAGATTAACGCAAATATCTATCAATCTATCAGTCATGCTTGCCACAGGATGAAGAGCGCCTCTCTTACTCCCTTTTGAAGGAAGAGTGATGTCGACTTTTTCATTTTGAAGTTTCTCTTCAAGCTCCTTTTGCAACAGCTCTCGCTCTTTGGCAGAAAAAGCTTCCTCAACAAAAGTGCGAACCTCATTGACTAAAGCACCAATTCTTGGTCTATCCTCGCTAGGAACATCTCTCATTCCCTTCAAGATTGCAGTCAATTTCCCATTTTTACCAAGATAGTTAAGTTTAAGCTGAGCAAGCGACTTTTTGTCTTCAACTTTTTCTATTTCCTCACCTGCTTCAAGTTTGATTTTTTTAAGCTCTTGTTCCATTTCTTTCTCCTTTTAAGTTTATTATTTGTTTTTTTTGAATAACCGTGTTTGTGGCATGTAAATTTTGAGCAATTTTTGAGTTCAACTTTTGCTTGCAAACTTGCTCTTAACGATTTTGCAAGTTTTTGACAACCAAATAAAGTCAGAAAACATCAAATAAAGTCCATAAAACAAAAAACTCTTTCGTCATATTAGGACGAAAGAGCGCACTCTTCGTGGTACCACCTAACTTTTGTAGCACTATGCCACACTCAATTTAAGCCCTTACGCGTGCTTTTGCGACAGACACTACACAGCATTTAAGCCTTCACGCCCGCAACTAGAAAGTGAATTGGCAAGTCTTGTTTTATCTGTTTTTCAGCCAATAACAGACTCTCTGAAATAACAACCTGCTTGTTACTGATCTTTCATCCTCGTTTTTACTCTTATAATTATATTTTTTTTTAAAATATTGTCAAC
>CALVUB010000047.1 GCA_944363385.1 uncultured Clostridia bacterium | reverse complement strand
AAAGTAAAAGAAAACAAATCAAAGAAAAAATAATAAAAAAACTCACTTAAGGTGAGTTTTTTTGGTTTTGTAAAAGGTATTTTAAGTCAGGGTGTGAAATGCGAAATTTTGATTTTGTTTTTGTAAGTTTAAAAATAAAAAGCAATTAATTATAAAATTTTGCTTTATTTTAAAGAAAAACTTTATTTTCCTTGACAAAAATATCTTGCTATGCTATACTCAAATAGTATCCGCATGTGTAGGGTTTTAAAAGTTCAAATTTTTTATTTGACACCTGTTAAACAGCGAGTTTGGTTAGAGGAGGTAAAAATATGTTTGCTATTGTTCAAACTGGTGGAAAGCAATACAAAGTCAGCGAAGGCGACATTATTTCTGTTGAAAAACTTGACAGACCTGTTGGCGATAAAGTTCAACTCGATGTTCTTTTGATTTCTGACAACGGCAAAGTTGTTGCTGGCAATCCATCTGTGAAAAATGCTGTTTGTGAAGCTGAAATTATTTCTCATGGCAAAGGTGATAAAATCGTTGTTTTCAAATATAAGCCTAAAAAGAACGAAAGAAAGAAACAAGGTCACAGACAACCATTCACTCAAATTAAAATTGTATCAATCAAAAAGTAAGGCATGATATGACAAAAATTACTTTTTTCAAACAAAACAACCTTTATCTTGGATTTGAAGTTTTAGGACATACCGGCAAAGATGACTATGGCAAGGATCTCTTGTGTGCTCAAATTTCAACAGTTGCTCAACTTGCAGTTGTCGCCGTTGACGAAATTGAAAAATACGCATCTTTTCGTGAAATTTCTGACGGCTATCTGAAAATCATAGTCTCAGAGCAAAAGGCAAAGGAAGAGAAAATTCAATATCTTTTCAAAACTTGCTTTTATAGCTTTAAATCAATCATCGAAGGTGAAGAAAAATTTGCAAAATTGGAGGTAAAAAATGTTTAAGTTTAACGCTCAACTTTTTGCTCACAAAAAGGGTGGTGGAAGCACTAAAAACGGTCGTGACTCTCAAAGTAAACGCCTTGGTGTTAAAGCTTATGGTGGACAAAAAGTTACTGCAGGCAGTATAATTGTTAGACAAAAAGGGACAAAGGTTTATCCAGGCGCCAATGTTGGACTTGGAAAAGACTACACTTTGTTTGCCCTTTGTGACGGTGTTGTTAAATTTGGCGTAAGCAACGGAAAAAAAGTTGTTGCTGTCGTTGCAGAATAATTCAAGGCGGGCTTATAAAGCCTGCTTTTTTTAATATGTTTTCTAAATAAGCTAATATTGATTTCGCTTGCCAAAAGGAGAAGATATGATATATAAAAAATTTGAAAACAAATTAGAGGTTTACGATAAGAGTCAGTTCAATCCAGAGCATATTTTGGAGTGCGGACAGGTTTTTTGCTATGAAAAACAGGAAGATGACTATGTCGTGTTTCCAGAAGACAAGTTTGCAAAGATTGTTGAACAAGAAAATTGCTATCAAATTTTGACTGAAACGCCAGACTATTTTGAAAATTATTTTGACTTAAAAACTGATTACAACCAGATCAAAAGAGAGCTTTCTTCATTTGAAATATTAAAAAAGCCTTTAAAATATGGTTATGGCATCAGAATTTTGAAACAAAATTTGTTTGAAACTCTTATTTCTTTTATTATTTCTGCAAATAACAATATAAAAAGAATTAAACTTATCTTAAACAATTTGCGCAAAGCTTTTGAAAATGAAAACAAGAGAAAAAGCTTTCCTTCATGCGCTCAACTTTTAAGCAAAGATGAGCAGTTTTTTAAGATGGCGGGGTGTGGCTATCGAGCGAGTTATCTTTACAAGGTTTTAAGGCAAATTGATGAAAAAACGCTTGAAAATTATCAGATTCTTGATACAAAATCGTTACGCGAAAAACTTATTAACCTTGCTGGTGTAGGTCCCAAAGTTGCAGATTGCATTTTGCTTTTTGGCTATGGACGAGGAGATGTTTTTCCTGTTGACACATGGATTAAACAAATGTATAACCAGTTTTATCAGCCTCTTGAAAATCGTGAGCAGATAAGAAACTTTTTGACAGCTCAGTTTGGCAAGTTTTCTGGTTTTGCTCAGCAATATTTGTTTTATTATCAGCGCTCTTTTATTAAAAAATAGATTTTGCTATTTACAAGTTAAAATAGTTGTGATATAATGTTTATGTAATAAGGGAGGAATTATGAATATTTCAATGCTTGGCGCTTTTGGAGCAGTGGAAATTGCTTTTACAGTTATTGGAGCAATTCTTTTAATCGCAATCATTTTGCTTTTGATTATCGTTCCAGTCAAGGCTTATGTTACTGCATTAATTTCAAAAGCACATATTTCGATGGCAAAATTAACATCGTTAAAAAATTGCAAAATTGACCCTATGATACTGGTTGAAGCTTACATTTTGGCAAAAAAAGCAGGAGTTGCAATCAAAGTAGACGAAATTGAGTCGGTTATTTTAGCGGGAGGAAATGCAAAAAATGTTATTTCTGCAATGAAACTTGCAAAAGAAGCTCAAATCGCACTACCTTTTTCACTTGCTTCTGCGCTTGAAATTCGAACTAAAAACTCGCTGGAAATTGTTAAATCTGCTGTTGAACTTGCAAGTCAAAATATAGAAAATGTTAAGGGTATTACCAAGGACAATTTTGAAATTTCTGTTGAAATTAACATTATATTAAAACTTCAAATTCATAAATATCTTTTTGGGCTTTCTACTGATAAAATTAAATCTTTTGTCATTGAGAATGTTATTAAAAAAATTCCTCAATTTGATAAAAATCAAATCTTCAATAACCCTCAGATTTTGGTTCAAGATGTAAACTTTGCTGAAGCTTGTCATAACAGTGCTTATCTAATTCAAGACGCGAGAATTTCAAATGTTTCAATTGTGCGTGACATAAACCTGGAAATGGAAGTTAAAAAAGCAGAAAAAGAACGCGTTTATGCTCAAATGCAGGCTGACCGCATGAAAAATGCAGAGGAGATGAAAGAACTTCGAGCTAGAACACAAACCGAGGAAACAAAAGCCAGCTTGTTGGAAGCTGAGGCGCAAATTCCAAATGCTATTTCTCAAGCCATTAAAGAAGGGCGTTTCTCGGTTATGGATTATTACAAACTTATGAATTTGCAAGCTGATACCGCTCTTCGAAGAAGCATCATTACAAATAGTAGCGATGGTGACGATGATGATGGCGATGACGATGATTTGTTTGGAGATGATGAATAATGGGAAATATGACAGCAATTATTGTAGTCTGTTCAATTTGTGGCGTGCTTATCATTGCGCTTCTTATTGCTTTTAAAGTGATGGGTAGCCGTGGTTCTAAGCATAATCTTGACGATCAAATTGAAAAATATAGAAAAATTGGAGCGGGCGAAATCTCTGAGTATAGTGAAACTGTTAAAATAGATAAAAAACAACTAAAAAATCAAAAAAATCAACAAAAAGCCAGCATAAAAACTGAAAAATTACAAAAAAAGCTCAATCAAAAAGTGGAAATTGAAGAATTGGATGAGAGCTTAGAAGAAACTCAAGAGACTGAGTCAAACGTTCAAGGTTTGATTGAATCGCATTCTTCTTCCTACCTTGACGAGAGCCAAACAACTTCCCAAAAAATTATACAAAAAAAACAAAATCAACGCGACCGAGATAAAGAATTCGATGATTTTATGAACCAGCATTCTTATTCTCGAGTGGTTTCAAACAAAAATTTAATCAAGCAAATGAACAAATTGCCCAACAAAGTTAAAGCTCTTTTGCTTGGGAATGTTTTCAATAAATTTGACGAGTAGGCGTTATCAAACGCCTTTTTATTTTTAATGAAGCATGATTATTTCTTTTTTTACATATATTTACCTTGTATAAATGGGAGCGATATGTTTAATTTTTTTGACGAGTTAAAAGGCAATCTAAAAAAAATAGACCAAAATCTTTTAAATGGCTACAATCTTATAAATTTATCAGGCAAAATTTTATATGTTGAAGGGCATTTTGGTCTTACTATTTTGACTGAAAGTTTGATTGCTTTCAAAGTTAAAAAAGGCAGAATTGAAGTGAGCGGAAAGGGTCTTTTGCTAAGCGAACTAAGCCAAAACACCATGAAGATTGAAGGTGAAATTGCAAAGGTGGAGCAGTTTTGATTAAAAAGAAATCGCGCTCTCGTTTTAAAATTAAATCACTTAATAGAGAAAAAATTTTTAATAAAATTTCACAGAAGTTTGTTATCTATGATGTTATAGAACATGATGGTTTTATCGAATTTGAAGTTGATGAACATGATGGAGAACAAGTTGAAAATTTTTTAAACCAACAAAATGTAAAAGTTTATTCAGCTGTCCACAAAGGTTTAAGACGAAAGTTTTTTAATCTTTTAAAAATGTGGGGAGTGGTGGCAGGACTTATTGTGGGTATGGCGCTTTACTGTTTGCAATACTCTTTTGTTTTTAAAATTGAAGTTTGGGGGTGCAATCAGCTGAGCGAAAGTGAAATTACAACTTTTGTAAAGAAGAGTTTAGCTTCAAATTTTAAAGGAAATATTGACACGCAAAAACTTGAAATACTAATCCGAGAAAATTTTGAGCTTGTCAGCTCAGCCAGCGTTGCTATTGTTGGACAAAGTTTGATTGTCAACATAAACGAAGCAATTTTGCCAGAAGAATTATATGGAGAATTTGAGCCGATTGTGAGTAGATATGACGGTCTTGTGACCGAGATTAATCTCGTTCAAGGCACGCTGAATGTTAAACAAGGCGACATTGTTCAGAAAGGAGATGTTTTGGTCTATCCATACATTATTGATGGTGACGGAGAACAGCATCCAGTTCAACCAAAGGCCGAAATTTTTGCTGATGTTTGGGTTGAAAGTGAAGATGTTTTTCATGAATATAAAATTGTGGAAGAGCGCACAGGGAGAAAAATTGAATGCTCACAAGTCACTCTATTTGGACTAGTTATCTTTTCAAACACAAACGAAAACACTTTTAAAAGCTTCGAAAGTGAAAAAACAAGCTCTTACATTGCAGAAAACAATGTTTTGCCATTGATTTACACCAAATACACATTTTTTGAGACCAAAACAACAGAAATAATAAGAAATTTTGAGCAAGAAAAAGATAATTTGTTTGAAAATCTTCGTCAAAAAGCCTTGATTTATTTGCCAGAAAATGCCATAATAAAAGATGAAAAAACTTTGGTGAAAGAAATGGCGGGGGTTTATTATTTAAGTTATATTATCACCACCTCGCTTGATATAGGGGAAGGTTATGGTTATACAGTTTGATAAAATTGATTTTTTTACAAGAAAATTAATCAAAAAAATATTTTCAGTTGCACTTCTATCAACCAATAATTTCAGCGTTGAGTGTGAGGTCAACCTATACTTTGTAAAGGAAGAAAAAATAAAAGAGTTAAACAAGCGCTTTAGAGGTATTAATAAAGTGACTGATGTGCTTTCTTTTCCTTTGCTTGATATAAAATATCCACAAAAACTTAAGAAATTTGAAGAAGAAATTTCTCCAGATGGCGTGTTGAGACTGGGCGACATTGTTATTTGCAAAGAAAGAGCAAAAGAGCAAGCCAAACAGCTTGGGCATAGCCTAAAACGCGAAATTGCCTTTTTGTCTCTTCACGGGCTTTTGCATCTTTTGGGTTATGACCATGTGGAAAAAGAAGATGAACAGCTGATGAATGAGGTCTCTGAAAAAATCTTGGCAAGTTTGAATATAAAGCGAGGTGAAAATGTATAGCTTTGGTTATGTTGGCATTATTGGAAAGACAAATGCAGGCAAAAGCAGTCTGGTCAACGCGCTTGTTGGTCAAAAAGTTGCAATTGTTACAAACAGACCTCAAACTACGCGTGATAACATTTTAGGAGTTCTAAACGGCGAAAACTATCAAGTTGTGCTGGTAGACACACCAGGCGTTCATAGAAGCAAAAACAAACTTGACAAAAAGATGATGAAAAATGTGCGCAGTGCAATTTCTGGCGTTGACCTTATCCTGTATTTGGTGGACGGAACAAAAACTCTTGATGAAGAAGAGAAAGCATATTATGAACATCTTCCACAGCCAAAGATGCTTATAAAAACCAAACTTGACAAAAAAGGTTTGAAAAATTTTAATGCCGATTTTGAGATTTCTTCGCTAAATGGGACAGGGCTTGAAGAGTTGAAAAACTACATAATTGACAAAATGCCAAAGAGCGAAACAAAAAACTTTCCTTTTGAAGAGGATGACTATACCGATAAAACATCAAGGTTTATCGCGGGTGACGAGATAAGGCAACATGCTCTGAATATTTTGGACGCGGAAATTCCTCATGGCATTGCGAGGGAAATTGAGCGATTTGACGAGAAAGAAAATATAACCATAATCGAAGTCGTGCTTGTGGTTGAAGAGGAACGCCATAAAGGCATTGTGATTGGAAAGGGTGGCAAAACTCTTAAAATTATTGGACAAACAACTCGCGAATTTGCTGAAGAGTTGCTTGGGCAGAAGGTGCTTTTAAAAATTTTCGTCAAGGTGGATAAAGATTGGCGCAACAGCGATAAC
>CALVUB010000046.1 GCA_944363385.1 uncultured Clostridia bacterium | reverse complement strand
GCTTGCCTTATCTTATTTTTTTATTTATAATAATTTATGAAAGATTACTATGATATTTAGAAAGTTTTTTAACAAATATGCTGACAAAATTGATTATTTTACAAATGAACTTGGCCTCAACAGGCGAGTTGTTGAACTGCTTTTATCAAGAGGAATTGCCAGCAAAGAAGGTATTTTAGAGTTTTTGTCTCCAACCATTTTCCACAATCCTTTTTCTCTTAAAGGGATGCAAGAGCTGTTGGACAGGGTTTTTCTTGCAAAACAGCTTGGCGATAGTGTGCTTATCTTTGGAGATTATGATGTTGATGGTGTAAGCGCGACAGCAATAATGCTTAAGGCTCTTAAAATTTTTGGAATAAAAGCAAACTATTATTTGCCAAACAGATATGTTGACGGCTATGGACTTACAAATGAGGTTATTGACAAGATTTATGACAAATTTCAGCCAAACCTTATCATCACAGTCGATTGTGGCATTTCTTGCTATCAAGAGGTGGAATATGCCAAAAACAAAGGTATTGATATATGCGTAACCGATCATCACGAAATTCCAGAAATTTTGCCAGACACCATTTGCGTCAATCCAAAGCTTGCAAATCAAGAATACAGCTTTAAAGGACTTTGTGGAACTGGTGTGGCTTACAAATTTGCCGAGGCACTGCTTGGGCGAGAAGAGGCAGAACAATTTTTGCCAATTGCAGCCATTGCAACCATTGCTGACATTGTGCCACTTTTAGATGAAAACCGAACAATCGTTACAAAAGGGCTTAAACTTTGCGAAAGATATCTGCCAATCGGCTTAAAGATGATGTTTAAAGAATATGATATTTCGCTTTTCAAACCAAACTCAACCGATATATCTTTTAAAATTTGCCCAAAACTTAATGCTCCAGGAAGAATGGGAGATGCTGTCGATGCGCTCAAACTTTATTTGGAGACTGACCCTGTCAAGATTGTCAAAATTATAGAAAAAATCAAAAATCACAATACAAAAAGGCAAGAGCTTTGCAATAAAATCTATCAAGATTGTGAAAGGGCGCTTGCAAAGGTGGATTTGTTGCCACAGAGAGTAATTTGTCTTGCCTCAAAAGTTTGGGATAAAGGCGTGCTGGGCATTGTGTGTTCAAGGCTTGTCGAAAAATATCATAAGCCTGTGTTTTTGTTTGCTCAAGAAGGCGACATGCTTAGTGGCTCTGGCAGAAGCATTGACGATATCAATATTCACCAGCTTCTTTCATCGCTTAAAGATATTTTAATCACTTTTGGTGGGCATTCAATGGCAGCGGGCTTAAGTTTGAAGAGAGAAAAGTATGAAGAGTTTGTTCAAAAAATAAATTCTTTTGCTTTAAACCAAATAAATGACGAAGTGTTTATGCCAATAAAATATTATGACCAAGAAATTACTGCCGAAGAGATTACGCCTGAGTTTGTCAAGGCGCTCTCTGCCCTCGAACCTTTTGGCTGTGATAATCCAAGACCAAAGTTTAAAATTTCAGCAAATGAGATTGAAATTTGTCCTATGCGCAAATTTCCTCAGCATGCAAATATCAAAATCGGTTTGTTTACATTGACTTATTTTAATTTTTTAACCAACTTTAACAAGATGACTTTTGCTAGAACTAAATCTTTTATATTCGAGTTTCAAGGTGGTGGAATAAAAGCGCTTGTTGATAGTTTTGACGGCGGAAGTTTTATCGTTGAAGATGCATACAAAAAACTTAACGCCATTGAGCTTAACCAGCTTGTTATTGACGGAAAAGGTGAAGCGCAGTTTAAACTTTATCCGCAAAAAGAGCTTTTAGAGTTTGTAAGCAAAACTACAACCACAATTTTTGGAACGGCATTTGTCACATATTCATGTTTTGATTATGTCGATTTTGCCAAAAATTATAACACTCAAGGCATTTACAACTTTAACATTTACAGCGACAGAGAGATAGGTTACAACAGCCTTCTTTTGTCACCTAAAGGCATTTCTTGGGCAAAAAATTTTACAAAGATAGTGTTTCTTTCACCAGTGCTTGACACCAAGTTTATTTCAGCGCTCAATAAAATTTCAAAGGCAGATATTTATATTCCTTTTGAAAAACAAAGTTCTTTTAAACATTTTGTTGGCATAGATTTGTCAAGAGAGGAATTTGGTAGAATTTATAAAGCGTTATCTGTCAAGGCAGGCAAGGCAGTTTACAATGTCTTCCAGCTTTACGACGGCATCAATGCACTTCAAGACATTTCCTTTCAAAATTTTTATGGCGCACTTTTAGTGTTTAATGAACTTGGACTTATCAAAATAACAGAAAATGACTTAGTGACTATCTATCTTGACAGAAAAACAAAAAAAGATTTGCAACAGTCAAAGATATATAACAAACTTTGGGCACTTAAAAAAGCTTTTAAAGGAGAAGGAGTATGATAGAAATTATTGACCAGATAAAAGAAAATATCTCAAGCCAAATGAAACTTACTCAAGCAGATAAAAGTTTGATAAGTGAAATTTTGAGCGAAGAGATGAACCTGGACAGAACCAAAGTTGTTACAGATATGATTTTGAATATGAAACTTGACAAAAACTCTGTGATAGCATTTTTGACATATCAACTTTTTAAAGTTAACGAAGAAAAAGCAAACCAAATTGAAGATAAGTTAAATGATGATTGTAAAGAGATGATAGAAGCCTACAAAGTCATCAAAGATATCAACCAATTGACTCTTAGCGAAGAGATTGAAGACATAAAAAGAATGTTTATTGCCATGAGCAAAGACATGCGAGTGGTGTTTATAAAACTTGCTGGCATATACTATGATATTTCAGTTCTCTCTCTTCCACTTGATGAAAAACAAAAACATTTTGTTGAGCAGGTGAAAGAAATTCATGTTCCTCTTGCTGAAAGACTTGGTTTTGACAGTTTAAAACAAGACCTTGCCGACAATGTGCTTAGACTTTTAGACAGCCAAGAATATGAAAGACTAAAACAGGCAGTTTCTAGTAAGTATGAAGAAAACGAAAAACAACTTGCCTTGACCAAACAAAAAATTCAAAAGATTTTAAATGAGCTTAATATTAAAGGCGAAATTGTTTCAAGGCAGAAACATATCTCTTCTATTTATAACAAACTTCACAGCAAAAACCTTAGACTCAATCAAATTTACGACATCATTGCAATGCGCGTTATTGTTGGCACTGTGGAAGAGTGTTATGCGGTGCTTGGAAGAATTCACGGAATTTATAAACCAATGGCTGGAAGGGTGAAGGACTATATTGCAAATCCAAAACCAAATGGCTATAAGTCTCTGCACACTACAATTATTGTTGAAAATCAGCACCCAATGGAAATTCAAATCAGAACCTATCAAATGCATAGAGAAAGTGAGTATGGCGGGGTGTGTGCCCACTGGCTTTATAAAGAAAAAAAGAGCAAGAAAAATGAACTTGACAGCCGTATGACTTGGTTTAGAGAGACCATTGAAAACGCAAAAAATATGTCAAATGAACAGTTTATAGAAACACTGAAAAGCGACCTTTATGACGGAGTTATCTTCGTGCAAACGCCAAAGGGCAGAGTGCTTGAGTTCCCAGAAGGGGCAACCGCGATTGACTTTGCTTATGCCATACATTCTGACATAGGAAACAGCTGTGTAGGTGCAAGAATAAATCAAAAGATGAAACCGATAGGCACACCTCTTGCAAATGGTGATATTGTTGAGATTATCACTTCAACTCAGTCAAAAGGCCCATCTCGAGATTGGCTTAATATGGTAAGATGCACCAGCACCAAATCTAAAATAAGAGCCTTCTTCAAAACTGAAATGAAAGAGGAGAATGTCAAGATTGGAAAGAGTGTTTTAAGCGAGCAAATTCAAAGCAAAAACTTCTCAGCTTCTCAGCTTTTGACAGATAAATATTTGAAAGATATTTTTGCTAAATACAACTTTGAAGACGAAGATGAACTTTATGCGGGAATTGGTGCGGGGTCAATTTCTGTTGGTCATGTTGTAGGAAGACTTATTGCGCTTTATAATAAAGACCACAGAATAGAAAAGGTTACAAATAATGTAGTCAAACTTAAAAAGAACAAAGAAGGCGTGCTTATTGACGGCGACTCTGGACTTTTAGTGCGTTTTGCTGGTTGTTGCTCGCCAATTGAAGGCGATGAGATTATTGGCTATATTTCTCGCGGTAAAGGGGTGACAATTCATAGGCACAACTGTCCAAACATCAAATATCTTGAGCCTGAAAGACTTATAAGTGCGCAGTGGCAAACTCGAGATGACACATCATTTATGGCATCTCTCAAAGTTATTGCTGAAAAAGCTGAAAATAACATTGCAAAACTAACAACTCTTATTACAAACATGAAGCTTCCAATCAGAGGTTTTGAGGCAAAAGATGTTGGCGATAAATTTGATTGCCTTATTTCAATTGAAGTCAAAAATATAGAAGAATTAAACAAAGTTATCAGCGCGATTAAAGCTATAAAAAATGTTACAGAGGTCTATAGGAGCGAAAAATGGTGATAAAAACAAATGAACCTTCTCTTGAGCTTGACCTTATTGACCTTGCAAATCTTTTTGGTCAGCACAATCTTGAAATTGAACATAATGCGCAAAAAACTTCAGGCAAAGTGCAGAATTATTTTACTGTAAAAGATAGTGATAATGGTTTTATTCAAAGCTTTTCTTTCAGTTATGACCTTGACGAAAACCTAAGTGACCTTGAAAAAAAATCTATCACTAAAAAAATGGTCAAAAATCATCTTTATCAAATTTTAAGCAAACTGCTCAAGACAAGCTTGCCTTGGGGCTCGCTTACTGGGGTAAGACCTACCAAACTTGCAAGGGATATGATAGAAAAGGGTCAAACAAAAGAATATTTGGTGGCAGAGGCGCTTGAAAAAGAATTTTATCTTTCAGCCGAAAAGGCTAAACTTGTTGCAAACATACTCAAAAACCAAAAATGCATAATTAGAAATGACAATCTTGTTGACCTTTACATAAACATTCCGCTTTGCCCAACAAGATGCCTTTATTGTTCCTTTATTTCTCATCAAATTTCAACCCTTAAAGAAAGTGAAATTGATGAATATCTTGATTGCCTTGAAAAAGAATTTGATGAGGTAAAAAAGATAGTTGCCGAAAAGGCTTATATAATAAGAACGGTCTATATTGGCGGTGGCACGCCTTCTGTGCTTGATGAAAAGCGGTTTGAACGATTGCTTAAAATGGTGAGCTTTGCAGTAAACGAGTTTACAGTTGAATGCGGAAGGGCAGACACTATCACTGAACAAAAGCTTGAACTTATGAAAAAATATGGTGTTAGTCGAATTTCAATAAACCCACAGTCCTTCTGTCAGGCAACACTTAAGCGTATTGGCAGAGCGGTGACAAACAGCCAAGTGTTTGAGGCGTATTCAAAAGCGCTTGAGAAGGGTTTTGTGGTCAACATGGATTTTATTGCTGGGCTTCCTGGCGAAAGAAAAGCTACCTTTAAAAAGACCATGCAAACTGCGCTTGAACTTTATCCTCATAACATTACCATTCACACCTTATCGGTGAAAAATGGGGCAGAGCTTAGGTGGCAACAGGAAATTTTAAACGAAAAAGATGTGGAGGCAATGGTTTCTCTTGCTGAGAATATTCTTGTGGAAAATGGATATAAGCCTTATTATCTTTATAGACAAAAAAATCAACTTAAAGGCCTTGAAAATGTGGGCTATTTTAGAGATGAACATGTGTGCGTTTTTAATATCGACAGCATGGAAGAGACCAACACGATTATTGGTGTTGGCGCAGGAGCGATGAGCAAACGAGTTTTCAACATTGAAAAGAAAATTGAAAGACAACATAACGACAAGTTTTTGCGAGATTATTGTCAAAAAATTGAAAAGATTATTGAAGATAAGCGAAAGTTTTTTAAATAAAGTCTATTTTATGTTTAAAAACTATATGAAAAGTAAAAAAATTTGAAAAGATTTCAAAAAACAGTTTACTTTTTCAAAGGTTTATGATATAATCTTTCTCAGTCGATGACCTAAGTCGCAGTTATGACGAGACCTTCTGACGCTTAACTTCGATTTAAGGAGAAAAATTTGAATGGGAGGAAAAATCATGGATAAGAAAGAAATTATCGATAGCTATAAACTTTCTGAAAATGACACAGGCTCAGCTCAAGTTCAACTTGCACTGTTGACTGCAAGAATAAATCACTTGAACGAACACCTTAAGAAAAACCCAAAAGACAACCACTCAAGAAGAGGTCTTCTTCAAATGGTTGGTAAGAGAAAGGGTTTTATGTTGTATCTTAAAAACAAAGATATCAACGCTTACAGAGAGCTTATCAAAAAGCTTAACATTCGTGATATTAAATAAAAGAGGAGAGGGGAAATTGTTTTTTCGCCCTCTTTTTTTAAAAATTAAAGGAGAATTCAAATGAAAAATGATGCAAAAATTTATAAAATTGAGATAGGGGGAAAAGAGGTTTCTTTTGAAACGGGCAGACTTTGTGAACAAGCAAATGGTTCTTGCCTTGTTAGATGTGGCGAAACGGTGGTTATGGTCAATGTGACCATGTCAAAAGAGCCAAGGCCAGGCATAGACTTCTTCCCACTTGCTGTTGATTTTGAAGAAAAAATGTATTCTGTCGGC
>CALVUB010000045.1 GCA_944363385.1 uncultured Clostridia bacterium | reverse complement strand
AAAGTCTGGCACTTGGCCTTGCTCTCTTTCTTTGTCAATTTCTTTTGCTTTGTCAAAATGCTTTTGTTGATAGTCAGAGACCTTTGAAAAATGTTCTGCAATTTCTCTGTCTCTATTTGAATATATGCCAGAAAATTTGTTTGCTTCAAATTCTTTAACCAAAAGCTCTACAGTTGGCACCTTCCAGCGAGTTTTGTCAATGCCAGTTTCGGTAGTTTGATAAGTTCTGATTTTGTATCTATTCTCTTCACTTGTAGGAATGGCGGTTGTGTTGTCATCTCTCTCAACCTCGCCAAGAGTCAAATCTCTTCGCTCAACAAACCACTCATAAACTTTGGTCAAAAAATCTTCTTGCCCAGTTTTTTTCATTTGCGAAATCACGTCGTCATAGTTTGTTTTGTTTGATATAAAGCGGAGAAACTCTTGGCATACTCCATTGTTTTGAATGCCTTGCATAAACATATGCATGTGTGAAATTGAAACATCTTTAACAAACTTTTGCAAGAAATTGTAGGCAACATCGCTCACCTTAACCATGTTTTTGCTGTTTGGACCTTTGATTTCCATTTTTTCATCATAGTCAAAAAGCCCCAGCGCCCTTGCAAACACAAACAAATCGTTGATATCTCCCTCATCTTTGCCTTTTAAGTCTACATTTTTTAGCAAATTTCTCCATGGCTTCCAATTTAAATTATAATCGCCACTTTTTTCTCTATCAGTAAATGTAAAATAGTTTAACTTGTTATCAAAACACTCCTGCACAAATTTCTTTTCAGCATTGTCGGTTAGCCCTCTCAAACTTGACAAATGAAGGTTGATCGAAAACTTTACTGGAATTTTTATATCATTAACAATAGCCTCAGCCTTATCACAACGCCTAAACGCACACGATCCAATCCTTGTCACACTGTTTGGAATGGTTATTGAGGTTAAACTTGAACAACCCCAAAACGCATCCTCTCCAATCCATGTCACACTGTTTGGAATGGTTATTGAGGTTAAACTTGAACAATAAGCAAACGCCCCTTGTTCAATCTTTGTCACACCTTCTGGAATTGAATAGCTTGTCAGACCAGCAGGTGCAAATGCAACCAATTTATTATCAGAATCAAGCAAACATCTTTTATCTGGAGTTGTTTTATATTTTGTATTGCCTGGCTCTACATTAAATTCTTCTAAACTTTCACAACCCGCAAACGCAGCCCATCCAATCCATGTCACGCTGTTTGGAATGGTTATTGAGGTTAAACTTGAACAATTAGTAAACACACCCGTTCCAATCCATCTCACGCTTTCTGGGATGATTACAGAAGTTAAACTTGAACAACCCCAAAACGCATTATCTCCAATCCTTGTTACTCCTTTCCAAAATTCGTCTGGGTTTGACTTTAAAAGTTCAAGGTCGTCTTCTGTAACATCCTCTAAAAATCCATTTGCTTTTCTCATTTTCTCTCTCCTTTGGTTATATCAATTTGATTATAACATAAGAAAGTCAAGATTTCAAGGTTTAAACAGATTTTGGTGCAACTATTGCAACAAAATGGCTCAAAAAGAGCTTGCGCGCTCTTTTTTAACTTAGTTTTGCAAGCTCTTCAAGTTCTTTTGCAATGTCAAGGCGAGGAAAAAGTATGGAAAGTTCTGAAAGTTTTTGCCCTGCTTTAAGTCCTTCAAATTTATCGAGATTTGAGAACTCTTTGTTTTCAATTCCAAGAGCAGAAAGCACTTTTTGTGATGAATCTGGCATGAAAGGCTCAAGCAGTTCACAACCCAGTCTTATGCATTCAAGCAAACTGCGCATAATGGCTTTAAGGCTCTCTTCTTGACCTTCTTGTTTTGCAACAGCCCAAGGCTGAGCAAGTTGAATGTAGGTGTTTGCCTCTGAAAAGATGTTGAAGATTGATGTGATTGCTTTTGAAACATCATAGCTCTGCATATATGCAAGCACATTGTCCTTTTCTTTCAAAACTTTGTTTTGCAATTCAATTTCGTTTGCGCCATATTCTTTGACTGCTGGCACAACAGAGTCAAAATATTTTTTAAGCATTGAAAAAGTTCTTGAAACAAGATTTCCAAAGTTGTTGCAAAGGTCGGCATTAAATTTGGTCAAGAAATTTTCTGTTGAGTAGTTGCCGTCAGAACCAAAAGGAATTTCTCGAAGCAAAATGTATCGGACCGAATCACGAGAATATCTTGGCGCTAAAATTCTTGGATCAACACACTCTTTGACATTTGCAGTTTTGCTTTTTGAGAGTTTGTCTCCACCAAACAGCATCCATCCATGTCCAAAAATTTGTTTTGGAAGTGGAAGGTCAAGTGCCATAAGCATTGCCGGCCAAATTATTGCGTGGAAGCGGACAATTTCTTTGCCGATAATGTGGACATCTGCTGGCCAAAACTTTTTGAACAGCGAGTCGTCATCGCTTTCATATCCAAGTGCTGTGATATAGTTGGAAAGAGCATCAATCCAAACATAAATTGTATGTTTTGGGTCAAATTCAACAGGCACGCCCCACTTGACCGAGGTTCTTGAAACGCAAAGGTCTTGCAGTCCTGGTTTGATAAAATTGTTGACCATTTCGTTAACTCTGGTCGAAGGAAGCAAGAAAGTTGGATTTTCTTTGTAAAGCGCTAAAAGTTTGTCAGAAAACTCAGAAAGTTTGAAAAAGTAAGCCTCTTCCTCTTGAAGCTTAACCTCTCTGCCACAATCTGGACATTTTCCGTCCACAAGCTGGCTTTCAGTCCAAAAAGATTCACATGGCGTGCAGTAAAGTCCGCTGTATTTGCCCTTATAGATGTAACCCTTTTCATATAGTTTGTTGAAAATTTTTTGAACTGCTTTTTCATGATAGTCATCTGTCGTTCTGATAAATTTATCATAAGTAATGCCAAGAAGTGACCAAAGCGCCTTGGCATCGGCAATCATTTCGTCAAGATACTGTTTTTCGCTTTTGCCAGCCTTCTCTGCAGAAAGGCTGATTTTTTGACCATGCTCATCTGTTCCTGTCAAGAAAAAAACATCTTTACCCTGTTTTCTGTTGAATCTTGCAATGGTGTCACAAATAACTGTTGTATAACAATTGCCTAGAGTAAATTTGTTGCTTGGATAATAAATTGGTGTTGTGATATAAAACTTCTCTTTCATAATTTCTCCTAAAAGTTATTTTATCACCACCGCTTGAGTTTTGTCAAATAAAAAAAGAAAAGTTCTCTTCGACAAAATGTGAGGACTTTGAACAAAAAAATGTTGCTTTTTATTAAAATTGCCAGTGACAAAGATGTTAAAATAAAGTTGTGAAAAATCGTTTATTTATCATTATCGCTATAGCTTTTTTCTGCCTTTTTGTTTGGATGATGACCGTGCTTGCCTTAACCCTAACACCGACAGAAGCTTTTTTTGCAAGCGAAAGTGGATTTTGCAAGGTTTTTCTACAAAATTTGCCTCTATAATTGCTTTTTTTGTCAAATTGTGCTATATTTAAAGCCATGAAAGTTGTAAACTTGAGCTCTGGCAGTGACGGAAACTGCACGCTTATTGAAACAGAAAATACCAAGATTTTGCTGGATGACGGAATAAACGCAAGGCAAACTATTGAAAAACTAAAACTTTTATCAGTTGACCCTTCTTCAATTGACGCTATAATCGTCTCGCATGAACATAGCGACCATATAAAAGGAATTGATGTGTTTGCAAGCAAATTTAACCTTCCAGTTTTTGCCCATGAAAAAGTTTGGCTTGGGCTTGAAGACAAACTGAAAAAAGTTGCGCTTAAAAATCGACAAATTTTTGACAACAATTTTCAATTTAAAGATTTGACTGTCACTCCAATCGAAGTGCCTCACGATGTAGCTTGCTATGGCTTTTCAGTGGAAGAGAGTGGCAAAAAGATTTCAATTGTGACTGACCTTGGACACTATAACGACAAAATCCTCTCAAAAATTGCAGGAAGCAGGCTGATTTATCTAGAATCAAACTATGACAGAGATATGCTATATAAAGGCACTCGCTATCCACTTTCATTAAAACGCAGAATTGACGGCCCAAACGGTCACCTGTCAAATATTGATAGCGGAGAGGCTCTTGAAAGACTTGCCTACAGCGGAACAAGACAGTTTGTGCTTGCACACCTTAGCAAAGAAAACAACTCTCCTCGCCTTGCCTATTCAACCATTTGCACTCTCTTGCAAAGGGATGGAATTGAAGAAGGACGAGACCTTAAAATTGATGTCGCAACCACAAATATTGGCACGATTTTCAGGTTAAAATGATTTTTTGACACCAAAATTGACAGAAATATGGTTAGATTCATATAAAAATATGTTATTTGGCCACTTTTTTTTGATTTTGCTATTGAAAAATAACTTGATAAATGATATAATATAGTCGAAAAAGAAAATCTTTTTTAGGGGGATAAATTATGAACGAAAAATTACAGAGAGTTCTCGAAGCACTTTATAACAATCAAAACTTTCAACAAGCTTGTGTTGAAGAACTTTGTGACAGGCGAATTCCTGACAGCTCAAACTTTGTCACTTTTTTTGCTAACAAACAAATTTCCCAAAGAAAAACATATTTTGACGAAGTTGAAAATAACTTTCAGCAAAGCATTGCAGGTTCTATTGATCAAGAATCTAAAAAGCAAATTGACCAGCTCGCTTCAAAAATCGCAAAAGCATCAGTTTTTATTTCGCCTAAAGATCCTGCAAAATCAAAGATTAAAACAATTATCGAAGAAGAAAGCAAACACTTAAACAAAGACGTTCAAGAAACACTATTGAAAAATTTTGAAACTATTGCTGGGAACAATGCAACTTCCTTTTACACTTCAATCATTGCAACAGCTCTTGTAACACTTGTCGAATCAAAAAAACTTGCAGAGCCAGACCAAAACAAAAATCTTACTGAATTTTACAGCATGGCAACAAGATTAATTCTTGCTTCTAAGCCTAAGCAAATTCAAGGCGACATTCAAGAAGCAGTTTTAGAGCTAATAGCAAATACTTGTGATGCAAAAGTTCAAAAGGCTGTTCAAAATTTCTTAAATGAAGTGGAGAAAAAAGTTCAGCTTTCTGCAACCGCTTCTTCCAGTGAAACACCCTGCCAAACAACTGAAAAAAATGGCAGAATGCTTAGATATTATCAAAATGGCGAAGCTGTGTCATTAATTCAAAATGAAGAACTGCCCGACCCTGCTCCTTCAATTGAAGAGGCAATAAAAAACTTTGATTTAAATGAAAATTCTAATCTATTAAAATTTGCTCTTGAAACAATAGAGGAAAAAGTTAGAGAAAACTTTAATAGCAACAATATTAGTGATAAAAATGTTATACCTGCAACTGAAGCCGTGTTTTTAACTCTTTGCCACCAATTTAACAAAGAAGTTGACGATAATGTTTTGTTTGCAATTGTTGACCCACTTAGCGATATAATAAATGACTCTCCTTTTACTTCCAACGCCATCAGCTCTATTAAAGACATCTGCCAAGAGATTTCTGGGCAAGAAGTTGAGTTTGACAAGTCTGTCCCTACCCTTACTGAAACCCCTGTAGAGGACGATAAGTTTAATCCTAAAGAGGCTTTTACTATTGCAACAGAAGGAGAAATACCACCTTATGGCTCAACTGTGCGAACGATAGAGGATGCTATTAAAAGTATAGAAAAATCATTTTTGAAAATAGAAAACCTTAAAACAAGAAAATCTATTGCACCAGCTATAAAGAATGCCAAGCAAAAAATCTTAGGCATTCACTATAAATTCGTTGGCGAGCCAATGTTTGGTAAAACCAAAAAGCCACCTAAACATGTTTCCGAAACAGAACGCGATTTAATGGGAAATCTTAACCTTGGAAAAGGCAAAGCAAATACATTATTGAATAATGTTGTGAGAACCTTAAAAACACTTTGCGAAACACAATGGAAACTCATCAAGGATGCAAAAGATGAAATAATGCGACGAGTTAAGGCTGGAGAAAAAGTAAGTGCTGACGAAATAGAAAAAATAAATGAAGACATCAAAAATTATAATGCCTTGACCAATCCTAAAATTTTATTACAAGCCTTTTCCCGCCTATTTCTATCCGAATTAAGAGAAAGTATGGGAGAGAGCCAAGAGTTAATTTCAGAAGAATATTTGAAAGCATTTGAAGAAAATCATCCTGAATTAATTTAGTTTTATAAATTTTTAAAACCTAAAGTTGAATGATTATCAATTTTAGGTTTTTTATAACCACTAATTGTTTTGCCAATCTAAAGACAAGATCATTTGTGGATAGAAAAAAGGCACTTGTTTTAAGTGCCTTCACATAAACTTGGTGCGTCTGCCGGGACTCGGCATCGCAATCTTCGTTCTTGGCGATTTGCTACTCGCAAATCCGCCTCTTTCACTCGTTTGCTTATCACCCCACAGATTATACAATCTGTGGGGGACCCCGACCTTTTCCCAAAAATACTTTCGTATTCTCGGGAGCCCTATACTCTCTGGGTTCTCGTCCCGCTTAAGTCTTATTAAAAAAACCGCAAATCTTATTGCGGTTATTCTTTGGTGCGTCTGCCGGGACTCGAACCCAGAATAACGGTTCCGTAGCAAGCACCTAAAAATGCTATAATTTGCTATTTTTACACCAGTTTCTATCATATTTTATCATTTAATCA
>CALVUB010000044.1 GCA_944363385.1 uncultured Clostridia bacterium | reverse complement strand
ATTGATGTGTTTGTAAATAGAGTTGTTTTATATGATGACCATTGCGAAATTTACTTTAATATAACAAGTGATAAAAGTAAACAATTAAGGTTGAGTGAAAAGCCAGATATTTCACAAGAAATTGAATATATAGAAAATAAAAAGGAGCAATCTTACCCATTGGGTTCGGATTGCTCGCAATTGGCGGAGAGATAGGGATTCGAACCCCAGGATGCTTTCACATCAACGGTTTTCAAGACCGCCGCTTTCGACCGCTCAGCCATCTCTCCAAATTTTTTGTTCTTTTTTTGAGGAACACTCTAATTATACACATTTTGTCTCTTTTTATCAAGTCTTTTGCCAAAAATTTTCAAAAAATTTTTAAAAATTCTTTGTGGTGACTTTTCTTTGTTTTTTATTTAGCGTGATTTCGGCAAAAACGCACATGTTTCGACAATAATCATTGAGCGAAAGCTAGCGAAGAAGTGTTAAAATTGAGAAAAGGAAAAAGAAATATGAAAAAATACGAAAAACCAATTTCATTTGAAGAAAAGTTTGTTTGTTTAAATGAGGGGCTGAAGCTAGAAATATGGAAAGCTATATCTTTTAGCTCTTCAAAACAGATGTTTGAAAAGGCGATGGCGATGTCTAGTATAACTCATTGTCAGCAACGGAGTTTGGAGCAGGTGATTATTTTTTTTATGGATTTTTTTGAATTGCTTTTAAGAAGTAAGTTTATTCGCTTAACTGAAAAAGAAAATTGGCAGTTTAAAAAACTTTTAATTGCAAAAGGTGCTAAAGGGTTATTTGAGTTTGGTGAACAGATTGATAGCGAAATCTTGCGTTACAAACAAAATGATATGGACATGTTTTATCCAGTCAAAATTTTGGAGCGTGTGATTTTTGGCGACAACAAAGATTTATCAAGACTTGTTGATTTTTTGACTAGTGGAGATTATCCGCAAGACACAATATTGCAAAAATGGATGGTTGAGTATGGTGAAAATCGTTATCTTCTTGATTTTTAGTCGCTTTCGAGATCAATAATTTTATTGTTTTCGACGGAGAAGGTAATGAGCTTTAATACATCTTGAGACAAAGCAAAGCATTGATTTTCTTTAATGAATTTAAAATAGCTGACATTTGGCAAAAATTCTTTCAATTCTTTTATTGAAATTGAATTTTGTGCGTTTTCTGCAAGCAGAGAGTGGGCAAAAGAATAGTTTTGATTTTTCAAAGCTGTCATAAATTCAAAAGGTAAAAGTTTTTCTGGAATTGTTTTGTTTTGAACAAAAGAATTTAGTTTTAATCCATTTTCAGTAAACACAAATTCGCTGTCGAAAAATTCACTTTTTACTAAGAAAGAGGTGTTATCTTCTTGTAAATAGCCTGAAAAAACCTTAATCTGTGAACTTTTTGGGTTAAAAATCAAGATTAAGTCTGGTTTATTTTCAAAAGTGCAGACCACCAAGTTTTTTATATTTTTGCAGGTATAGGTTGAAAAAGGGAACTGTAAAACCTTTTTTAATTTATCGGTTTTAAGAGCGATATAGTCTTTACCAATGATCACTTCTGTTGAAAGTTTTGGAAAAGAGAAAACATCATAGGTGTGTATAGGCAAACTTTCTACAAAAAAGATCAAGGTGTCTTTTTCAAATTTTGTAAATTTATAGTAAGGGCTTTTTTCAAGAAGGTTTAGGTTGAGAATAAAAGAGACAGCTCTTTTGTTGCCTATAGGATAAACTTCTATTTTGACAGGTTCTTGTGTGGAGAGATGTTCATTTTTATCCAAAAAAAGTTCTTTATTATCATACTTTAAAAGGCAGTCAAATTCCGAATATATCTTAAACATACCATATTTTACTCTTTTAAGAAAATATTAATGCAAAAAAAGGTTTAAAAATTTCAATTGTGTCAATAAAGACTTGCAAAGGAGAAAAATATGAAAGGTTTATGGAAAAATGAAGAGGTTGTCGAACTTTTTAAAAGGGTTGAAAATGCAAAACTGCAAGGGGCTTCTTTGCGGGATGCTTTTGCCTCTCATGCAAAAAAATATGGAAGACAGCCAAACTCTGTAAGAAATTATTATTATCAAGAAATTGACAGGCTTGCAAATGACTGGCAACGGAAAGGCGAGCTGAAGATTGATTTAAAAAAACATACAAAAAACAAAAGCATATGTTTTTCGAAAGAGGAGGAGGAAAATCTTGTTGCAAAGATTGATAAACTTCGAGCGCAAGGCAAAAGTGTGAGGGGGGCTTGTTTTGCTCTTTCTGACGGCGACCCCACCAAAATGCTTCGTTTTCAAAATAAATATCGCAATGCACATAAACAAAAAAATGCTCAAGGTGGTGGCGCGGACATAATAACCTTTTCATCAAAAAAGCAGGGTTTGAGCGAAGGCGATATAACTTCACTTTTTATGGGACTTGTAAGGCTTGTTAAAAGAAATATAACCAGTGAAATTGAGCAAAAACAGCAAAGAGATAAAGAAAATTTGAATGAAAAACTCAGAAAAGCAACTCTTATGTTGGGCGAAAAAGACAACCAAATATTAACACTAAAAGAAAAGTTTGACAAACTTAGACAAGATTATCAAGCTTTAAATCAAAAACTACTAAAGCTGAAATGTGAAAAAGCAAGTCTTCTTTCAAAAAAGTTGTCGGCGTCAAAAATTAAAGCGGTTATCAATGTTTAACCGCTTTTTTGTTGCAAAAATTATGGTGTTGTGTTAAAATGTTTTCATGAAAATGACTATTTGGGCAGAAGAAAATCTTTCACTTGCAACAGATGCTATGTTTTCATCGATTGACTGTCATGACTATAACATAGAACATGTTGTTATCGTTCCTGACAGGTTTTCTTTGCTTGCTGAAAAAAAACTGCTTGAGAAATTGCCAAATCACATTCTTTTTAATGTAAAAGTTACAAATTTTTCTGCTTTTACTTCTTTTTTACTAAAAAAACTTGGCAAAGAGAAAGAGCTTGTTTCGGCGGGCGAGCGAATTTTACTTATTCAAAAAGCGGTAAATCAAGTTAAAGACCAATTTGTTTATTTTAAGAAAAGCAACATCAATTTTTGTTCTCAACTTTTCAAGGCAATTTCGCTTTTAGAGTCATCTAGAGTTTTTCCAAGCGATATAGAAAGCGAGAAATTTGCTCTTTCAAGCACAAGAAACAAGTTTCATGACATTATGATTGTATATCAACAATATCTTTCTTTGCTTGCTGATAGGGTTGATTCTGCACTTTTATTTGAAAAATTGCTACAAGAAGATGGTTTAGACAAAATCTTAGGCAACACAAAGGTTTATTTGGCTCAATTTGATAGTTTTACAAGTCAAATGTATGAGGTTTTAAAACTTCTTGCACTAAAGTCAAAAGAATTAGGTGTTTCAGTGGCAATTTCTCAGTCAATTGGGAATCAATATATTTATGAAAATGATATTCAAAAAAAGTTGAATACTATTGCAAAAGACAACAATCTTCAAATCGATGTAAATGTTGGATGGCTTGAAAAGACAGAAAGTCAAAAGGCGATTTTGCACAACCTTTTTTCTTGCCAATTTGAAAAAAGTGGGCAAAAAGATTGTTTTAATGCAGTAAAGGCATATTCAAAAAGGGAAGAAATTGAATTTGTTGCTAGGGCGATTGCTAAAAGAGTAAAAAAAGGTGAAAAATTTTCTGCTTTTGCACTTGCGATTGCCGACCTTCAAAAATACAAAGATGATATTACAGAGGTTTTCAATCAATTCGGTATCAGACATTTTATTGACTATTCACAAAAAGCATACGACAGTGTCATAGTAAGAGCATTAACTAGCTTTGTAAACATTTCTCTTCAAAATTTTTCAAGAGAAGCAGTGATTGGATTTTTGACAAATCCTTTGATTTCTAATATTGACAATAATCAATTTTTAATAGAAGAAATTTTGAAAAAAAATCTTGATGGAAGATGGAAATATAAAAGATTTTTTGATTTTTCTAGTCCTCTTATGAAGTTGGTTGAAAACTTTGACAAAGACAAAACAAATGCGGAAATGTTTGCCACTATAAAAAGTTTTCTTCAATTAATTGAAAAAGAACGTAAAAATTTTCTTGTATTGTTAAATAAAAAGGGGTATTATCAAGAGGAAAGCATAGAAAGCCAGAGTTACGACCAGCTTATTGAGAGCTTGGATTTAATAGAAAAAAACAGCAAAATCGATGCTTGCGATAAAAAAGAATTTCTCAAAGCGCTCGAACTCATTTTGTCAGCAAAAGAGTTGTCTTCTGTGCCAAGTTTAGTTGATGCGGTTATGGTTGGTGACTGCACTGACAGTTTTTTTGAAAAGCGTAAAACTTTGTTTGTGCTTGGAGGGCAAAACTTGCCTAAAGTTATTGGTGATAATGCAATATTGTCTGACAAAGAGATTGAAAATCCTATTTATCACAAGGTGGCTGGGCCAACAAGTCGCATGATAAACAGAAGAAACAGGTTTGCTCTATTCAATCTTCTAAGCGAAGGTTGGCAGAAGATATACATATCCTATTTAGCTCTTGGAGATGATGGCAAACCGATTGCAGAGCCTTCTTACATTAAACAGCTTAACAAGATATTTGGCCAGACAACCCTGCCTATTGGGAAAATGACGAGCTTAGAATGCGAAGATGATTGGGCGGACTTTTTTGGTTCGACAAGCAATTTAGAGGCATTTTTGCTTGAAAAACAAGAAAAAAATGTTCAATTATTGCAAAAAAATCAAAATAGAAATCAAAATTTGTTTTTTAGTAAGGGTTATTTTTCAATAACTCAACTTGAAACTTTTTTTTCTTGTCCTTTCAAACATTTTGCAAAATATGGCTTAAAACTTAGCGAAAAAGAGGCTTTTGTTTTTGATGCGCGTGACAGTGGAAATGTCTGTCATAAAGCGGTCGAACTTTTTGTAAGCCAATTTTTATATAAAGATTTTCAAGAAGAATATGGCATGATTGAAAGATTTTTGGATAAGAACTTTGATAAGATACTTGAAGAGTGCAAGGTAAAAGAAAAGTTGGCGCTTTTATCAGAAGAAGAGGGCATGAAAAGATTTTTGACTTTACAAATCAAAACAATCCTTAAAAATGTTTGCCTTGAAATGCAAAACTCTTTCTTTAAACCAACTTTGCTTGAAGATAAAGTTGAATTGAAGCTTGACGGGCTTAAATTTACAGGCAAAATTGATCGAATTGACGAGACAGACCAATTTTTTAGAGTTATAGACTATAAAACAGGCGCAACAAAATCACTGCTTAAAGATTTATATTATGGTGATAAACTTCAACTTTTTCTCTATTCTTTTGTGGCAGGCAAAAAATTAAATAAAAACTGTGGCGGAGTTTTTTATTTTGATTGCAAATTTAATTATGAAGAAAATGAAGGTGGCAAGTCAATTTTGAAAGGTCTTGCAGAAAACATAGATGAAAATTTAAAAAAATATGACAAAAACATCTTTATAAATGGCAAAAGTGTCATTTTGTCTCTTGCTCTTTCGAAAACAAAGAATAAAACATTCAATGGAAGAGCGATTGCCAAAAAGCCACTATCTTTTTATCAGCTTTATGCACTTAAATTGGCAAGCAAAGCCTTGTCCTATATAAAGGAAGGCTATATTGAAGCAAAGCCAGATGAAAACGCTTGCAGAAATTGCATTTATAGTGGACTATGTGGTTACCGAAAAGAGCAAGGCGAAAGAATAAAAAAATTTTGCGAAAAAAGGTTTGGAGAATAAAATGTTAACAGAAGAACAGCAAAAGGTTTTGGATTTTGATAAGCAAAGGCTGATTATCTCTGCGTCTGCTGGCAGTGGTAAAACTTTTGTGCTTATAAAATATATTTCAAACCTTATTCTTAACAAAAAAGTGCCACTTAGCAGGTTCTTGGTGCTGACTTTTACAAAAGCGGCAGCAAACGAAATGAAACAAAGGCTAGAAAGCGCTTTCTTATCAGCAAAGCCTTCTCCATTTTTATCTCAGCAGATTGACGAAATCCCTTCAAGCGACATAAGCACTATTGACTCTTTTTGCGAAAAGGTGATAAAGCAAAACTTATCAAAAACCTATCTTGACGAAAACTTTTCGGTCATAGACGAAAAGCAGAGTCTTCTTTTGATGCAGAAAGCCTTTGATAGAACGATTGAAGAGTTTTCTGCTTCAAATATGGCAGAGTTTTCACAAATTTTCTTTGCTTTTAAAAAGATGAAGGACAATATTTTTACATGTATGCAATATCTTTTAAGCTATTTTGACAGTCAAGAGGATGAAGAGTATATGATTGAGCAAATGTTAAATAACAGCGAAAGGTTTTTCGCTGATGCTTGCAGGGCGCTTAATCAACAGTTAAAAGAAAGCTTTATCGCTCTTTCTCAGCAACTTTTTGCCTTCAGCGGTCAAGAGAGTCAGCTTGTCAATTATTACAACTTCTTGCAAGGTGTGTTGCAAACCTCGCTAGGAGAAGATTTTATTGAAAATGTTAAAAAACTATCTAATATTTCTTTTTTAAGACTGCCAGGAAAAACTGAAGATGTTGCAAACAAAGCCCTACTTAAAATGGTGGGTGAGTCACTTAAAAAAATTATTTCTTGTCATGTGCAATAGGAGTTTTCTCGACTTTCACTGCAACAAAAAAAGTTAAACAAACTTGGCAATCCACTTT
>CALVUB010000043.1 GCA_944363385.1 uncultured Clostridia bacterium | reverse complement strand
CATCGCAGAGAAAATCTTGGCAGACCTATGGAACATATGTTTAGGGCGATAAATCGTATTGTCAACGAATTTAAAGATATAAAAGTTGTTTATCCTATTCACTTGAATCCAGTCGTTCGAGAAACTGCAAAAAAGATATTTAATGACAATGAAAAAGTAAGACTTATTGAGCCACTTGAAGTGCTGGATTTTCACAATTTTATGTCAAAAGCTTATCTTATATTAACCGATAGTGGTGGAATTCAAGAAGAAGCTCCAAGCCTTGGCGTGCCTGTGCTTGTAATGCGAGACACCACTGAAAGACCAGAAGGCATCAAAGCAGGAACCCTTAAACTTGTTGGCACAGACGAAGAAAAAATCTATAAAGAATTTAAAAACCTTATTACAAATAAAAAGAAATATCTTAAAATGCATAAAGCTTCAAATCCTTATGGTGATGGACATGCTTGCGAGCGAATTTCCAAAATTTTGGAGGAGAGGCTATGACAAATAAAATACCAAAAATCATCCATTATATTTGGGTGGGAGGTCGCGAAAAAAGTGAACTTGCAAAAAAGTGTATTGAAAGCTTGAAAAAGTTTTGTCCTGACTATGAAATAAAAGAGTGGAATGAACACAATTTTGACATGGAACAAAATTTGTATCTTAAGCAGGCTTATGAGGCAAAAAAATTTGCTTTTGTGTCAGATTATATGAGACTTAAAGTTTTGCTTGACTATGGCGGAATATATATGGATACAGATGTTGAGCTCACAAAACCGCTAGATGAATTTTTGGTTCATCGTGCTTTTTCTGGCTTTGAAAACAAAGTTTGGCTTCCGACAGCTGTTATGGGAGCAGAACCAAATCATATTTGGATTAAAAGATTGATTTCTGTCTATGACAAAGTGACTTTTTTAAACAAAGATGGCTCATTCAACCTTACAACAAATGTGACATATATGTCTATCGTGACAAGATATTTTTATCATGCAAAACTTGACAATACCTATCAAGAGCTTGATGACGGACTTGTAATTTATCCAAACGATTGGTTCTGCCCAAAAGATTATGTAACCAAAAAGATTTTGGCAACTGAAAACACTCACGCCATTCATCATTTCAATGGTTCTTGGCTTACAAGTGGAGCAAAAAAACTTGATGCCTTAGTGCGAGGCATAAGAAAAGTTTTTGGGGAAAAGATTTTTGAAAAAATGATGATAAAATATCTTAAAATGATGGCAAACAAGGATATGAAACGCTATAAATGGATTTTTGATGATGATAAAAAACAGAATAAAAAGAAAAAAGCATAACCGCTAAGGTTATGCTTTTTGCTCTCCGATTATTTCGACTCTTATTTTTGTTGAAACTTCTGGGTGAAGCTTGACAAGAATTTGATATGAGCCGATTGCTTTGATTGGCTCACGCACTTCAATCTTGCGCTTGTCAACATCAAAACCTTCCTTCTTAAGAGTTTCGGCTATCTCTTTTGCAGTGACCGAGCCAAAAGTTTTTCCATTCTCGCCACATTTGATTTTTAAAACAATTTTCTTCTCTTTAAGATTTTCGCCAAGCCTTACAGCCTCTTGCTTTTCCATCTCTTTATGATATGCCACAGCCTCTTTTTGCCGATTGTTTTCGTTGACCGCGCTAGCATTTGCAATCACTGCAAAGCCATTTTTTAGCAGGAAATTTTTTGCATAACCGTCAGCAACTTCTTTTATTTCACCTTTTTTCCCAGTGCCTTTCACATCTTTAAGTAAAACAACTTTCATATTTATCTCCTTTTTGATATTGTAAGACAATTTGTTTATTTTGTCAATTTTTTGGCAATATTTTATTGAAGGAGAGTGTTATGGATATCAGATGCAGAAAAACAACTTGTTTTTACAATGACCGTTTTACTTGTAAGGCAAAGGAAATTTTGGTTGACGGCAAGGTGATTTGCTCGTCATTTAAAGAAGACAAAACAAAAACAGTACCTGACACAACGGCAAAACTTTTTGAAAGAACGCCAGACTTTGCGCCACAAAGAGACAGCAAGGCGCTAAAGATTGCCTGCAAAGCAGACTGCCTTTTCAACCGAAATGGCAAGTGTGTTTCAAATGGTATAACCTTAAATGCTGTCAAAGAAAAACCTTTATGCATAAGTTTTTTAAAGAAATAATTGCAACAAGTGAGGCTTTTATGCTATACTACTATTAGAGGTAAAAAATGGGAAGAAAAAGAAAATTTAATCTTATAGAACAAAATCAGCAAAGTTCTTCAACACCTTCCACAGAAGAGCCTAGTGAAAAACCTGAAGCGTTAGAGCAAGAAAAGGTTAAAGAAAAGACCGAGTTTAAAGTTTTTGGCGAAGATATTGTGCTAAGCCAAATTGATTTTATTAACTATCAGAAAATAACCAACAAAATGCTGTTTTTGCAGTTTCATCTTTTGGGAAGATTTGACGACAAGGGCAGTTATTATATCAACAACGACATCAAGCAAGATTTAGTCAATGTTGCCAAAGAAATTCAACATGAAGACGACAAAGGCTATCTGGCAGAAGTGCGCTTTGCCCACCTTATCTTCAAGTTTGAGGTGGACCTTTCCTATTCTCAAGAGGTGGCAGAGGCAAAGCTTTACATAATTGAAAAATTTGACGAGCATACCATAAAAACACTTGTCGAAACTTTTAGCGCACCAAATGATGCTGACTTTCGCATTAAAGTGCGTGAGCGGTTCAATCTTGTCGATGTTGCCATCAAAACAGGCGATGAAGAAGTGCCAAACCTAAGCATTTGGATTTACTGGCAAAGCGAAGAGTATATGTATTGGAGAGAACTTTACGAAATGGGAAGTCAATTTTTCGTTTTGCGTGCGCTTTCAATTTTGGAAGGTTATGGAAAACTTGGCGAAGAGGTAATCAACGAATACAATAGACGCCTTTCAGAACTGGAAGACAATGGCAGCAAAAGAAAGTTCTCAAGAGCCAAGGAGTGCTTGGATGATGTTATAAACAAATTTGGCGGACTTGAAAAGGTGGACGAGGGCAAAGGCAAGCTAAAAACCTTGGCAAAAGAATACAACAAACCTTTTCTTGCAAGCGAAATTCGAAATGTCAACATGATAGAAGCAGAAAAGCCAAAAACAGAGAAGAAAACTGCTGAAAACTCAAAAAGTGAAACAAAACCAGCCTCAACAAAAAAGACCTCATCAACAAACGAAAGTGGACGTTCCGCTGGCAAAAAAGCCACCAAAAAATCTGACACAACGAAAAAAGAAGATGCAAAGAAAAAAACAATCTATGCGAGTGTGGCGCCAACAAAAGAAAGTAAAAAAAATGATGAAAACAACAATTCAACCCATCTTCCAACTTCAAGAAAAAGTTCTTTAAAACAAGATGAAAACGACGGTGAGCAATCAGAGGTAAAGCAAGGAATTGAAACTGACAAGATGAATATTACATTGCCATCAAGTTATAATTTTTCAAATGAAAATAATTTTTCTGATAATATCAACACACCAAGAGAAACTTGGCAAGAAAAAATTGTTCAAGAACAAGACAAAGCAATTACAACGGAGGCAATATCTGGAAACGAAATTGCTTGCAGAGAGGAAGGGATAGAAAAATAAAAATAAGGGCTAAATTTTAGTCCTTATTTTCTTCTGCGTTTAAAAAGTCTCCCAAGTTGTTTTGTAAAAGCTCTCTCATTGCAACCCCTGCCGCTTTCATATCAACAACTGTACTCTCTTCTAAATTGTTTATTGAAATAGTTGAAGAAGAATAAAATTTAAATTGTGCTTCCAAGATCTTTTTAAGATTTATGCCAATTGGGCACTGCGAAGTGGGATCAAAATATTTATTTAGAGCCATATTTAAGGAGTTGGTGTCTATAGCAAGTTTGTTTTTCAAATTGAAGCCTCCCCACGCCATACTAGCAGACATTGGAGCAAGGCAACTCCTTACAAGTGGTGATTGTTTTATCTTTGCAAAATTTTCATCTGGTTTTAATGCCATAAATTTATAAACAGCTTGAACCATTTTTTGCAAATCTTTCGTTTGACCAATTTCATATGCAGGATCGCTGTTTTCTTTTAAATATTCCGATGCGAACGGAGACAATTCTTTTTCGCTTGGCAAACTGTTTCCATTGAGCAATTCAAAAAGAACATTTAAAGCTTTAGCGGTGTTAAACTTATGTATTCTTGAGTTTAAAGCAAACAGATTATCATTTTTTTCTTCAGCAGAACTTTTATGATTAAAATCACTATAAAACTGGTTATTCATATATCACTCCTTTAAAATATCTTTTGCGTATTTTTACAGATATATTCTACCACATATTTTTTGATTTGTAAATAGCCTTTGCATAAAATTTTTAACTTTTCGCAAGATATTTTTATGAAAAACAGTGTCGGAAAGGGTGCTTTTTTACTTATTTTGAGCGGAATTGTCTGCAAAATTTTTGGCGCATTCTTTCGTCTGCCTCTTACAAACATCCTTGGCATTGAAGGAATTGGTGTGTTTCAGATGGTTATGTCCCTCTATTCGCTTGCCCTCGTGCTTGTGACAGGAGGGGTGACAAGCTCGCTTTCCAAGCTTGTTTCTTCAGCGCGCGCAAGAGGTGAAATTCAAAAAATCAATGGTTATTTTCGCCTTGCACTCTTATTCTCAGCAGGGCTAAGTTTGATTTTGGGACTTGTGTTTGCCTTTTTCTCAGGACAGATTTCTTCTCTGCAAGGGGCAGGCGAGGGCAAGTATAGTTATATGCTTCTTGCCTTTCTGTTGCCACTTGGAGCATTGATTGGAGTGTACCGCGGAATTATTCAAGGTTTTGAAAATATGGCGCCAACTGCTATAAGTCAAATCATAGAACAGGCGGTCAAATTTGCTTTAGGCTTGTTTTTTGCAAAGCTTCTTATAAAAAACGGGTTGGGCAGTGGCGTTTTTGGAGCATTTTTGGGTATAACAGCAGGTGAGTTTTTGGCTTTTGTCTATCTTGGCGCTGTTATGCTTTTTAAGTATCGCGTTAAAACGGAAGCCTTGCAGGTGGGCGGGAACTTTTTTAGAGCAGTGCTTCCGCTTAGCATTGGTGGTGCAATTGTGCCTTTTACTCATGCTCTTGACTCGCTTTTTGTAGTCTCTCTTCTTATGAAAGCAGGGTTTGAACAGACTGAGGCAACAACCCTTTATGGTCTTCAAACAGGGGTGGTTGGCGCGCTCTTAAATTTTCCGCTTATCATTTCGCTTGCTGTCGGCACAAGCCTTTTGCCCAAAGTGAGCTATCTATCCACTCAAAAAGACATGAAAGGGCAAAGAAAAATCATTGCAAAAAGTTTTTCTCTGCTTTGGCTTTGTCTTTTGCCTCTGGTGTTTGGCATATCCTCTATTGCCCATTTTCTTTATCCAATCATCTATCCAAACTTGATGTCTGGCTATCTTGATTATGCTGTCAAGTTGACCTTTATTGGTGGCGTTTCAATAATTCTGACCGCTATCATGCAGTTTATGCTTTCTCTTTTGCAGGCTAAAGGTTTTTATCTTTTTTCAATGGTGGCAACGCTTTTTGCAAGTTTGATAAAGATTTTTTTGGTTTTCACATTGACTGTGCAAAAAAACATCAATATTTTTGCCCTGCCTCTGTCAAATATATTTTTGGCTGGAACGGTTTGTATTTTTTCTTTGATAAAGCTTAAAGGTCTTGTGGCTTTTCCATTTTTTAACTTTGCCCTTCCGCTTTTGTCCGCTGTCATAATGTTTATGCTAGTAAAAATTTTGCTTGGACTTTTTGGCAATGTATGGGGGCTTATTTTTGCAATAGTTGTTGGCGGAGTTGTGTATATCGCGCTAGTGCTGCCTCTTGTTCTTGAATATGTGCGAGGACTGCTTCAGAAGAAACGGCAAGAGAGAAGATAAAGACTTGTTTAACAAAAGGCGCAAATCGTTTTGAAAACTCAAGGTTTATTGATAAAATATATGCATGAAAATTGGCAACATTATCTTTGAAAAAAAATTATTTTTAGCGCCTATGGCTGGCGTGAGTGATGTGGGCTTTAGAAAAGTCTGCTCAATGTTTGGAGTTGAAGGGTGTTATAGCGAAATGCTTTCAGCAAGGGCCATGATGCACAATCCAAACAAGACAGTTTTGATGACGATAACCTCGCCTGAAGAGAAGGTAAAAATTGCCCAAATTTTTGGGCATGAACCAGAGGTTATGGTAAAGGCAATTCAAAATCCGCTTCTAGATAAATATGACATCATTGACATCAATATGGGCTGTCCTGCACCAAAAATCGTCAAAAATGGCGAAGGGGCAGCTCTCATGGATAACATTTTGCTTGCTGAAAAGATTATAAAAGAGTGTGTTAAGGCTTCATCAAGGCCAGTTTCTGTTAAGTTTAGACTGGGCAAAGACAGCGATAAAAGCCTTGAGTTTGGCAAGATGTGTGAAGAAGCTGGCGCAAGTTTTGTTACGCTTCATGCACGCACTGTCAGTCAGGGCTATAGCGGAAGGGCAAACTATTCTTCCATTGCCACTCTTGCAAGCGCGCTAAAAATTCCAGTTGTAGGCAATGGTGATGTTGTCGACCAAAAAAGTTATCAAAACATGCTTGAAACTGGCGTGAGCGGTGTTATGATTGGACGAGGTGCGCAAGGCAGACCTTGGATTTTTCAAGAAATTTTTGGCAAAACTTTTGAGGGTGATAAATTAG
>CALVUB010000042.1 GCA_944363385.1 uncultured Clostridia bacterium | reverse complement strand
AAAGGTTTAGGTTCAAAAGCAGTGGTAACCAGCCCAACTTTCACACTTTTAAATGTTTATGATGATGGAAAATTTCCTATCTATCATTTTGATATGTATCGCCTTGGCTGTAAAGAAGAGGCTGAAGAGCTTGGCTTTAATGAGTATTTTCCATCTTCTGATGGACTTGTGATAGTTGAGTGGCCAGAGAATGTTGATGGGTTGATAACTTGTGACCACATCAACATTGAAATCAACAAAAAAGGTGAATCTGCTCGCGAAATTGTTGTGGGAGGGGGCAAATGATTGCAATTTGTTCTGCTTTCAAAGAGGCTTTGATTGCTGTTGACCTTGATGGGAAAAGAGATTTTTCAAAGGTTGAGGCAAATTGTGGCCATAGCGAAAAACTATTGCCAGAAATTGCCAAATTATTGGATAAAAATGGCTTGTCAATAAAAGACAATAATGAGTTTGCTGTTGTTATAGGACCTGGCTCATTTACAGGGCTTAGAATTGGTATTGCTCTTGTAAAAGGGCTTTGCACATGTTTTGATTAAGATTCAAAAGTTTTTCCCATAACCTCTTTTGAACTTATGGCATATACTTATATCAAACATAACAAGCCAAGGCAGGATTTTACCTGCGTGATAAACGCTTTAAGTGGCAAAGTTTTTATCTGTCAATTTGATTCAAATGGAAACAAAAGGGGTAATGAAGAGTTGGTTTTGGCAGAAGAGGTTTTAAATAGACCTCATCTTGTTGGGCTTAGCGAAGAAAACTTATGCAAGGAATGTGTAAACATTTCAAGTGAAGACCTTTTAGAGCTTGCGCTTATAAAATCTAGCAGAGAAAAAGCTTTAAAGGCAGGTGAGATTGCGCCTTTGTATTTAAGAAAAAGCCAGGCTGAAGATGACCTTGAGAAAAAGCAAAAAAAATCTTAAAAAATCAAAAAAAATTGCTTAAATCATTAGACTTTTTTGTATTATATTAGTATAATGCTCTCGTAAAGAAAAAAAGGAGAAGAACATGAAAAAACCTGTTTATATTAGATGTCCAAGATGTGAACTTAATTATATTCAAAAAAAGGACAAGTATTGCCCAGTTTGCAAAGCGGAAATGGAAGCTAAAAGAGATTATCTTGACGATGTTGACCTTGAGCTTTGCCCAATTTGTAAAACAAACTATATTCAACCAGACGAAATCATGTGTGCCAGCTGTTTGAAAGAACATCAAAACGAAGATGGAGAAATTTCCACCGATTGGGAAGATTATGTGGTTCGTGATGATGAAGAAGACATCATGACACCTGAAGACGAAACGGGCGAAATGGCATCTGTTACTGACATAACTCAGTCTTCTTTGCTTGATGATGACGATATTGCGCCAGACATTGATTTTGATGATGAAATGCCTTTTGGTGAAGATTTTGAGGATGACCTTGACGAAGAAGAGGAAGATGATGAACTTGATGACGATGACGACTTTGATGATGATAATGACGAATATGACGATGACGACTACGATGATGATGACGAATAATGTAACTGAAAAATAATATATTAAAAAAGGGATTTATTACAATCCCTTTTTTCTTCTGCTATTTTTTATCATTCTTAGTTGATTTTTTGCCAGCCGATTTTTTTGTAGTTGATTTTTTGCCAGCTGATTTTTTTGTAGCTGATTTTTTGCCAGCTGATTTTTTGTTTGAAGGTTCCTCAGCTTTATAAGGAGCAAGTTGGTTATTTGTCTTTATTTCTTCTTTTATTGCTTTCTGCTCTTGTTTAAGCCTGTATTCTTCTTCATCCATCACTTCTTTTTCAAGTGAAATGAGATGCTCTGGTGAAGACACAACAGAAATTTGTTCTTCAAGTATGGCAAGTTTTTCTTCAATCTTAGCCATATTTGTCGTATAAGATTTGAACTCTTTTTCAGTGTCTTTTGTTATCTTGCCTTTGTCACTTATTCTTGCTTCTTGAACATAATTTTTGTGCTGTTCTTCAAGCTTTGCTTTTTCTTCTTTCAAGCTTTCTTTTGCTTCAAACAGGTTTTTAAGCTCTTCATCGCGTCTACGAACGGCCTCATTAGTAACAAGATTTTGGTCAATAGATGTTTTTCTGTCATATTTTGATTTTTCAATTTTGTCTTTCTTCTTAAATTTGATTTTTCTAAGGAAGAAGGCAATTATTGCAACAATCATAGCAACAGCCATAATGATTGAGCCAATCAAAAGCCATGGGCTTGTTGGAGATGTGCTTGGCTCTGTCGTGTCTCCACTGCCAGTATCTTCATCACCAGCCGACTCGTCATCGTCCTCTTCTTGGATATAACTGCTTTGGAACACTGTTTCTTTATATCCTTGAACATTGCTTGCATTGTTGAACTCTGCTTGAGTTGAAGAAGTAAGGTCAATATTTGTGAGGATTGCGGTACCAAGGGTGTTATGGCAGTCTGATGAGACTGAAAAGGCAATTGTTGCAGTTGAAGCTTGCGAGCTGTTTAGATAGATTGTAAAAGTTTTAAGTTTATCAGAGGTTAAGTTTGAAATTGTTTCAAATCCGTTGATGGTTATTGACACGCCATAGTTACATTCATGTTCGTCATCGACTGGCTCTACGCCATCGAAAAACATGGTTTGAAGGTCAAAAGTGAGCTTGTAGTAACTTTCGCTTTCTAAAGAAAGAGTGTAGAGCGAAGTTATTGTTGCAGTGCTTGGTTTAAAGGTAGTAATCACTAAAAGGTTTAAGTCGTTTTCTATGCCATAAACATTTTCTTTCCCATTCACCACAGCGCCAACTGCATAATTTGAGAAATCTTCTTCACCATCAAATGCTTCTTCAATTTCAAATTTATAAGCAGAAGTTGTGGTTGAAGTGTTTGCATCACCCCTTACTTTATCATTTTCAAATGATAAGAAATAGTCTGAAAAATCGTTTTTGTAGTAGGCATTATTATATTCTTCAGCATTGCTTTCAGTGGCAATCAAATTGTCAAGATAAACATATCCTGCAATCTCCTCATCTTCTGTTCCAAGTGATATCTTTATGGTGTAGGAGTGGCTCATATTTTCAGCAGAGTGGAAGATAACAGCAAAATCGCTCCAACATCCTTCACTTGCAATAGTATTTTTATAAAGCATAATTCCATTTTCATCAACGATTTCAACAGTGATAGAAGCTGAGTTTGTGTAAAAGTCAAATGAAACTTTTTGATATTCACTATCAAGCGAGAAGGAACTAGAGGTGATTGATTGATGTGAATTTTTGTTGTTATACATCATATAAATATTGTTGGTCTTATTGCTGTTTTGTGGACTGCCTGGATAAATCCCATACCACTCATAAGCATTGTAAAGTTCGTCATACGTTGACTTGTCATACAAGTAAAGCACACCTGAGATGTTAACATCTTCGTTGGCTTTTTCAACGGTATAGCCAGTAGCGGTGACTGGGTAGTTTTCATCAGAAGCTTCAGTCTCATTGAAATAAGAGTTGTTTTCGTTTGTTGTTGTGTATGAAGAGAAGGTTAGTTTATTTGACGCACTTGAAAAGTCTGAATAACTTGCATTTTCAATTTTGATATTGTCAACAACCACATAACCAACACTTGTAGAACTTTCAGAACCAAGCGAAAGAGTTATTGCAAAGGAGGATTTGTAAAGCGAGTGACCTTTTAGATAAAATTCAACCGTTTGATAGTTGTTGGTAAAGTCGTTGGTCGTATTGCTTGTAATGCCACTGCTTTGTCCGTTTTGAAGAGTGTAGTTTGAGCTGTTAAGGTTTTGGTGATATGCGTAAATTCCTTGAGTATTATCCTTACTGAGCCCTATTTCTTGCACGCCAAGAGTGAAACCTGCACCATCAGCAGACACGACTTTTACAGAAGCGGTAATTTTGTAGATTTGGTGAGGATTGATGTCAATTGGTTTTGATTGAAGGGTGATATATCCATTTTCATTTGGCTTTGACCACAATACAAGAGCTTGCTCGTTTGGTTTATCGTTTAATATGTCATAAGATAGGTCAAGTCCTGCATAGTTATAGCCACTTTCTTTTTCAAAATCAGTGTTTGGGTAGTCATATTTCATAATGCGTGCATGAGCGCTCTTATGATTAGCTACTTCCCAAGCAGGTGAAAGGGAGTTGGATGAATTGATACTATTTTCAAAGTCGAAATTGTAACTCTCATCTACCAAAGTGTTCTCTTTTTCTAAGAGGGTGGTTATCATAAACTTTGTGTTTGTGCTTGTTAGGTTATCATAGTTATCAGCTTTGTATTGACTAAGTTTTGCAGTGCTGATAAATTCATTTGCCGAGTATTGATACATTTGCACATCATCAAAGAAGACTGCGCCAGTTGAGTAACCATTTTTGTTTGTTCCAAGATAAAAATCGAGCGTTACAGTTTGTCCTTTATCACCAGTTGCAACAAAAATTTCATAGTTTTTCCATCCTGAATTTTTCAAAAATTCATAACCAATTTCAAGAGGATTGCCTTCTTCATCAACAATTCCTGTGAGATAAGCAGAGGCATTTACTGATTCATCACCATTTCTGTCAGTTTTGACAGCAAATGAAATTTTGTAATAACTGTTTGGGGTCAATGTGATTTCTTCAGAACGAAAACCCTTGTTTGCCTGTTGGTTTTGGGTTGTTGATGAAGTTTTTGAATTTATCATCAAAATTTTATTGTCGCTACCAGATTTTCCAGGATTGTTATCTAAAAAATATACTGTTTTTTGATAGTTATTAAAAGAAGTGGTTGAATTTTCAGAAGAGGCAGGACCAATATCAATAATCATTCCGTTTGCACCACTATCTTCTTCAATTGCAGTCCAAGAGCCAACAACACCATCTTCATCGTTGTCATAAGTTGAAGAAATATCAGCAAATGAAGGGTTGGTGATATTTTCACTTGTCACATCTTTGCTGTAAGAAAGACGGTAAGCAAAATCTTCTGCGCTTGCAAGTTTGAAAGCAGAAACTCCACACGCCAAAGATAAAGGTGCAATTGCCATCAATGCAAAAGGGATTAATCTAATTTTATTGTTTTTCTTTTTTAACATAATCTGTCCTTTTAAATTTTAATTACTAAAGTTACTAAGTTATTATAATATATTTGTCATTTCAAATCAAATAATTTTTGCAAAAATATTCATAATATATACATGAAATTTTTTCAAACAAGCAAAAAAGGCATGGTTTACAGCAAAAAAAGTGTAAAAAGGCGGGAAAAAGAGGGTGAGTTTGGCAAAAAGCAAATATTTTTGCTGATTTTAAGTGGAGCAGTAATCGGATTTTTAAATGGCTTTTTTGGAGGAGGAGGTGGAATGATATGTGTTCCAATTTTGCAAAAGGTGCTGTCTCTGTCCAGCAAAGAGTCGCATGCCACAGCCATAGCAGTTATCTTTCCACTCAGCTACATATCTTCTTCAATTTATGTCTTTAATCGCACAATTGAGTCTCTGCCATTTTTGACCATAGCTCTTGGTGTGGTTGTTGGTGGAATTCTTGGCGCTTATGTGCTTAAATTTATGCCACCAAAAGCACTTAGAATTATATTTGCATTTTTGATGTTATATGGAGGAGTGAGGCTGATAATATGACCATTTTTTTATATCTTCTCTTTGGTTTTATTGCGGGTGTTTTTGGAGGTTTAGGCATGGGTGGTGGCACACTTCTCATTCCGCTTTTATCTATCTTTTTAGGTTTAGATCAAAAAATGTGCCAAGGCATAAATTTACTATCATTTTTGATTATGGCAATTTTTTCACTAATAATTCATTATCGTAATGGTTTCGTCAAAACTCGCGGAATTATTTACATTATTTTAAGTGGAATTGTTTTTTCTATTTTAGGTTCTAGCCTAGTGACCATTTTGCCTTCAAAATTACTCAGAATTTGTTTTGGTTTTTTCCTTTGTCTGCTTGCTATTATCGAATTTTTTAAGATATTTAAAGATAAAAAGAAAGAAGGCAAATAAATATTTAAAATTTTAGTTTACAAATTTTCTAAAATATGCTAAAATACTCTCGAAACGGAGGACTTTATGGTAAACAAAGAAAAATGTATCGGTTGCGGAACTTGCGTGGCAATTTGTCCTGTTGGAGCTATCAGTTTTGACAAAGATGGCAAGGCTCAAATTGATAAAAACAAATGTATCCACTGCGGAGCGTGCCAGGCCAGTTGTCCTGTTGAAGCAATAAAACTTGATTGATGTGAGGTAAAAGTGGAAAAATTAGCTGTTTTAGAATTAAATGAAAGTTTTTTAAGAGTTTCTATTTATAGGGTTAGCAACGGAAGGATACAACTTATTTTAGACAAAAGCCAGTCTTTCCAACTAGGCAAGGAGATTGAAACTGAAGAACTTATTAAACCAAAAACCAGAACTGAACTTTTAAATGTCATCAAAATTTATCGAAAGCTTATTGAAACTTATAAAGCCACCAAAATTGTGGCAGTTGCTTCAAAAGTGCTTTTGTCGGCTAGAAATTACAGAGGCTTTGTTGATGAGGTTTACAACAACACAGCCATGAGCATTCAAATTTTGTCTGATGAAGAGCTTTTGAAGACAGTTTATAGCTCTGTGATCAGTTCAATTGACAACTCTAAAGGCTTTTTTGCATACGTTGGATCAGATTTTACTGGAATTGTTAAATATAACAGAAGAACAATGCTTGCAAGTCAAATTGTTCCTTATGGTATTGATAACATTTTGAAAGATGAAAGCGGAAATGCTCGTTCTATTGATGATATGCAAAAATTGATGAAAAATGAGCTTGGAAAACTTGAAATTTTAAAAGAAATCGACCAAGAAGGCAATTTTATTGGTTGTGGAGATGCCTTTATTGCCTTTGGAAAAATTGCAAAAAAAATTGCAAGATATCCTCTTGATATAGACAACAATTATGAAGTGAACAAAGAAGTCATGGAAAAAACTTTTGAGTTT
>CALVUB010000041.1 GCA_944363385.1 uncultured Clostridia bacterium | reverse complement strand
CTTCAATCACATGCAATTGAAAAATCGATATGCCGAAGCCTATGTGACCAAGAAGAAACAGTGTTTGTTATGCTGGACATTTTGAATGAACTTGAAAAATGGGCTTCAAGAACTTATGAAGGCAAAAAAATTTCAATTTGCACCATTATCAACCTTGCTTTAGAAGTTCAAGAAGAAAATTGTATAAATTATTCAGATGTGATGAATAAAGACTTTTTTGCACTGCTTACCGATGGCGAAGCTTCAGCAATTGAATTTGATAAAAATGGTTTTTTGGTGGGCTACACGCAAGTTTCATCTAGAAAAGGTCTGCCTTCTGTTTCTCCATATAGGTTTGAAGGGGTTGCCAAATATTGCAATGACAAAAGAATTGGGCTTGTTTTGACTTCAAGTGGTGACTTTTTGATATTTAAAAATAGAACCCTTTTGTTTGCCAAACGAAATGGAAATTGGATTGTTTTCTCTCATGATGAGGTTATTCAACTGCTCTTAAGTAGGGGGACATATTCGTTAAAAGACATAAGGCGCTCAATTTATTTTACCGCTCTTGACACTTCTTTTGCCTACACAGGTGGTTGCCTTGTTTATTTAAATAAAGACTCAGTCGAACAGGCTTTGACACATATTGATGCTCACGACATCGTAATGGAAAAATATTTTGAAATCAAAAAAGAGCAAGAACTTGAAGAAGCAAGCAAACTTTACAACTATCAACGCCTTGCATCAGTTGAAAAAACTTACAAAGTGCCTTACAGTGTTTTTTTGCAACAGGAAAAATGCTATAAAGCACAGGCCCTTAGAAAAATTATTGCGGACAAGCCTTTTCATGAATTAAACAGAAAACTTAGGCAAGAACTTGTCAGTATGGATGGCGCAACAGTGATTGATAATGACGGAAATATCATTGCAATTGGGGCAATCATCAAAATTGAAGCGGGCAGTGAAGGTGGCGGACGACTTGCAGCGGCACATACTTTGGCAAAATATGGCACGGCAATCAAAATTTCGCAAGACGGAAATCTTACAGCGCTTTATAGCGACAAAAAGAATGGAAAAATCAAAACACTTTTCACAGTAGGTTAAAGGATATTAAAAAATCGCTAGCAAAATCTAGCGATTTTATTATTTAAATGGTGCATAAGCCATTTCTTTTTCTTTAAGTGTCATTTCTATAACAGAGATATCATCTTTCGAGAAATATTCCGTCATGCATTTTCCATCTTTGTCGTTTGTTTCTTTCAGTTGAGTGTATGCTAATTGAGCGAAAGCTTCATTAGCTCGCATTATATAGCCAATAAATGCATCTTTACAATCTTGCAAAACATCTTTAAGTTTTTCTGATTGATTGCAATTGACAATTTCTACGAGCAGTTTCAAAATCTTCGTTCCCGAACATTTAGGGTTTTTTAGCTCCTTTCTAACCAAGTTTTTGTAGTCTCTTATTTCTTCGTCTTTCAAAACACTCTTCTCTAAATCTTCTTGGGAGGAAGAGACAGGCTCTTTTTCTTCAACTTTTCTAAACCATTTTCTCATGTCTTTATTTTACACCTTTTATTTTATTTTGTCAATAGATAAATAAAAATATTTATAAGTTGACAAAAAATTTTTTTTGCTATATAATATTTATGTCAGTTATGCAGACAATCGCATCGCAAGATGAGGAAAGTCCGAGCATCTAGAGAACATGGTGCAGGCTAACGGCCTGTGGGGGCGACCCTAAGGATAGTGCAACAGAAATAAACCGCCAAATTTTTGGTAAGGATGGAAAGGTGGTGTAAGAGACCACCGAAAAACTGGAGACAGTTTTTGCTCTGTAAACCCCACCTGATGCAAGGAAAGAGACAATGTGCGCGTTCTCTCGAGTCTCTTTTAACCGCTTGAGTTTGCAGGCAACTGCAAAACTAGATAGATGATTGTCAAATACAGAACTCGGCTTACAGCATAACTGATTGTGGCGAAATGCCACTTTTTTTGTTGTAAAACCAACAGTTTTCTAAGCTTTTTAAAAAATCAATGATTTTCTATGGCTTTTTGGATTGCTTGCAAGAAAAATTTGTTTAAGCTAAATTGTCTTTGGCAATAAAGATTGCATGAATAAAAAAGAGTATATCGAAAAACTTGAAGAGCTTATCTATAACAAAATCAAATATCATGCGCCAAATTTAAACAGCTCTGACATTGATTTTGAGCTTTTGTCTGTCGTTGGAATTGACAATTCACTTCCTGTTTTTATCTTTAAAAAACCGCTTGATAAAATTTTTTTTGAAGCGTTTAAAAAGGCAAAAAAGAGGGTGGAATTTAATCTTATTTTAACTCAAAAACCGCTTATAAAAGAAAAAAAACTTGAAAATTTGCCAAACTGCAAAGTGATTTTGCCTGAAGAAATGGGTAGCACACTCTATTATTCGCTTGACGGATTAAATATAAACTATCCATCGGCCTCTTCATATCAAGTTTGTTATAACGAGCAATTTTTGGCAATCAACGGCAAAAAAGTGGAATTGGAATTTGCGCCTTATTATCTGCACAAAAAATTTTGTGAAAATCATGTGGTGATTGACATCAAAAACTATCTATGCAATGGTCAAAATTATTATATCACTCTTTCAAATATTGAAAAAACCTGCCAAAAGGTGAAGGTGGAGATGCACCTGCCACTTCCACGAGGTTATTATTTTTTCAAGAAAGACAAAGATTGCATTGAAATTCAAAACCTTACCAGCAAAGATAAAGCATATTTTAACTATTTTTGCAAAGGTGGCAAGTTTTCCTTTGCAAATGTTGATGGGCTTGAATTTTCATCTTTTGCATGTATAAATTTTGAATGTGAAATTTCCCTTCTTCCAAAAGAACAAAGACGACTTTATTTCAACTTTGGCGATAAGAAATATTGCTTTCATAGCCCTACAGATATGCTTGAATTTTTCAATATTGCGCAAGAAAAGATGTTTGAAATTTTTGATATATCTGTAAAAACTTCAAATAGCAATTTTGACAACCTTTTCAATCGCTATTTACCCGAAAAAATCTGGAGAAGCTGGCAAAAAAATGTTCACGATGAGAAAAGTGAAAATTCTTATCTAAAAATGAAAAATTTGCTGATAAAAAAATATAAAAATGGCGAGCAAATTGATGAAGATTTCAAAGGTCTTAAAATGGTCTCTTTATACCGAAATCAAAGGTGGAAACGCGTTTTTATAGTCCATGGTGAAACAAGATATATGTTTGCTGACAATACGCGATATTTCAATTTCACTTTGCTTACAAAAGAAATTTTTAAAAAAAATAACGAAATATACTTGTCTTTTGAGAAATAAGCGTGTATAATGAGGCTATGGAAACTCGAGTGCCTCTTGCTGAAAGAATGCGACCAACTTGCTTTGAAGAATTTGTTGGTCAGCAACACATTGTTGGCAAAAACACATTGCTTTATCGTGCTATCAAATATGGCACGCTTGGCAGTTGCATTTTTTATGGTCCGCCTGGAACAGGCAAAACCACACTTGGCAACATTATCGCAAAAACGCTTCGAGCAAACTATGTAAAGCTCAATGCAGTCACAAGTGGTGTGGCTGACGCAAAAGCGGTTATTGAAAGGGCAAGAACTGACAAGGCAATGCTTGGCAAAGACACCTTTCTCATTCTTGATGAGTGCCATAGGTGGAACAAGGCTCAATCTGATTGTGTGCTTGAGGCGATTGAAAATGGTGATATCTATCTTATCGGCACAACAACAGAAAATCCTTACACCTCAATGACCAGGGCAATTGTTTCAAGGTGTCGCATTTTTGAATTTAAGCCTCTAACTTCAAAAGATATCATTTCTGCTTTAAAACGAGCGCTTTCAGACAAAGAGCGGGGACTTGGTAATTTAAATGTTAATGTAAGTGGTGATGCTCTTGCCTATATTGCCTTTGCCTCAGCTGGCGACCTAAGAAACGCACTTAACAGCCTTGAACTTGCAGTGATGACAACTCCAGCTGGCAAAGACAGAGTGATACATATAACGCGTGAGATTGCCGAGCAGTCCACCGATAAAAAAGCGCTGAGCCTTGACGAAAATATGTATTATGATGTGCTGTCAGCTTTCTGTAAATCTCTAAGAGGCTGTGACACAGAAGGGGCTTTGTTTTACAGTCAAAGGCTTATCAATGCAGGTTGCGACCCAATGATTATTGCGCGCAGGCTGGTAGCTCATGCCTCTGAAGATGTGGGTATGGCTGACTCAAATGCCTTGCTTCTTGCAACAAGCGCCATGTATGCAGTTGAAAAAATGGGCGCGCCTGAAGGTTTGATACCTTTGTCACATGCAATCATTTATGTATGTGAGGCTGAAAAATCAAATTCAGTGGTTAAGGCTATGGCTCTTGCCAAAGATGATGCAATCAATTTTAATGACAACAAAGTGCCAAATCATCTCAAAAATCATCCTTCAACCAACGCAGACGGGCATGGAAAATATAAACATCCGCATGATTATGGTGGCTATGTCAAGCAACAATACATGCCTGATTCGTTAAAAGACAGGGTTTATTACACACCAAGTCAAAATGGTCGAGAGAAAAATTTGATTAGAAAAAAATATAAAAATTAAACAAAAGGAAAGAAAATATGTTTGGACATAGAAGTGATGGAAAAAAAGTTAAAGGTATGGGCATAATTGACAAGGCTGAGCCATTTTTTATGCCTCAAAGAATTGATGCGGTAAACTACACAACGGTTAAAGTCAAATGTGACAGCATTGATGAGTTTATTGCGAGAGAACGCAAGAATGGCATTTCTTATAGTTATATGCATATCGTTATCGCAACGATTGTCAGAATTTTATATATCCGTAAAAAACTAAACAGGTTTATTATGCGAGGGTCTATCTATCAGCGCAACACAATCTCAATTTCAATGGATATCAAGAAAAAACTTGAAGATGACGGCGAACAAGTTTGCTTAAAAATGTTTTTTACTGGGCGAGAAAGCATTGAAGAGGTTAAAAAAATCGTTGATGATGAAATTGCAAAAAATCTTCAAGAAAGCGAGGTTCATTCAACCACAAAAACTGCTGGAAAACTGACCAGCTTGCCAGATTTTCTCTTTAGATGGACTATGGCATTTGTAAGATTTTTAGACAAACATGGACTGTTGCCAAAGGCTCTTATTAAAGCAAGCCCATTCCATACAAGTTGTTTTTTAACAAATCTTAAATCAATAAAACTGAACTACATTTTCCATCACCTTTACAATTTTGGAACAACCACCATCTTTGTTGCAATGGGCAAAGAGAAAGTTGAGCCTTATGTTGAAAATAATAAAGAACTTAAAATTGCAAAAATGTTGACAATGGGAGTCAGCTTGGACGAAAGGGTTGCTGATGGTCTTTATATGGGCAAAAGTTTAAGACTATTTTCTGATTACATAAAAAATCCTGACAACCTAAAAACCTCTCTGCCAAATGACGGAACAATTCCAAAGAAGGCAACCAAAATTGTTAAATTTAAAAAAATCAAAAAGAAAACAAAAAAAGAAAAGAACGCAAAAAAAGAAAGAAGCAAAACAAAGAAAATCAAACCTCTTGTAAACAAAGAAAAAGCGGAAGCAAAAAAACTTGCGCGTGAACAAAGCAAAGAGAAAAAACAGCTTGAAAAATTGAAGGAAAAAGAACTCAAAAAAGCTGAAAAAGCACAAAGGTTGAAAAGAAAAAGTTTGAAAAAAGATAAGACCAATCAAAATGAAGAAGCTTAAATGACAAGCTTCTTTTATTTTTGCGCTAAATTTTGTTGTTTAATTGCAAAAATTGTGATAGAATAATTTTAAATGGAGGAGATAATGAAAACTGTTTTGTATTTTGTGCTGGCTGTGCTTACAATTGGCTATATTGCACTTTTATGCTATTGCAATGTGGCAGTTGAGGTCAATCAAACCATTCAAATGATTGCAAATTATGGTGGACTGGCAATTATGCTGGCTTATGCTGGAATAAACTTTTTTGGAAATCCTCTTAAAATCGCCTTTTTCATTTTACTGGTTTTGGCAACTGTGTTCTTGATTTTAACCGCGGTTATTCCAAACACATTCAGAAATCTTTTCGGAATCATCGTTGACAACACCACAACAGGCGCTTTTATAAAATTTTAAAAACTGACTTGCATATACAAAAGGGGAAAATATGGATAAAATTTTGATTATTGACGGAAACAGCATTGCAAACAGGGCTTTCTATGCTTTGCCTTTTTTATCAAATCGTGATGGCAAGCCTTCTGGAGCAGTTTTCGGTTTTGCCAATATTTTGATAAAAATTATAACAGAGCTAAGACCAAACAAAATTGCAGTGGCTTTTGACCATGCAAGGCAAACTTTTAGAAATCAGATTTACCATGAATACAAAGCTCAAAGAAAGCAAACGCCTGAGGAACTTTTAACTCAATTTCCAGCCATAAAACAAATGCTTAAAGCAATGAAAATTGCTGTGTTTGAGGTGGACGGCATTGAAGCTGACGACATTATCGGAACTCTTGTAAAAAAACTTGAAGGGCAAAAAATTTTGCTCTCTGGTGACCGAGACCTTCTTCAACTGATTGACAAAGATACAAATGTGTGGCTGACTAAAAAAGGTGTTTCTCAAGTGGAAAAGGTGGACGCTGTCAATCTTAAAGAACTTTTTTCTCTTACGCCAAATGGGGTGATTGAACTTAAAGGCCTTATGGGTGACAGCTCTGACAATATTCCTGGAGTGATGGGTGTTGGCGAAAAAACAGCATTATCTCTTCTTGAACAATTTGGCTCAATTGATGGAGTATACCAAAATCTTGACAGCATTAAGGGTAAACTTAGAGAAAAGCTTGAAAATGACAAAGAAAAAGCGTATATGTCAAAAACTTTGGCAACCATAAAGTGCGATTGTGATTTTGATATCGACCAAAAGCAACTTGAATTTTCCTTGCCTTTTTCAAATGAATGCTACAAATTTTTCAAGGATTATGATTTTACCTCGCTACTTAAAGGTGAACTTTTTGGCGGAAGGGCTGAGGAAGAGAAAAAAATTGAGAAAAAGGTTTTGTCAAGAGAGGTGCTGTCAAAACTTTCACAACTTAGTGAAGGACATTTGATATACAATTTGCAAAAAATCGAATTTATCTATGACGGCACTCTATATTTTCTTGAACCAAATTTTCAAATGTTTGACAGCGGGCTTTCATTTGACGACATAGTTTCTGCCTTAAAGGAAGTTTTTGAAAATAAAAATGTGCTTAAGGTGACGACGTCTGCAAAAGAAGACATGCATATTCTTGACAAACACAA
>CALVUB010000040.1 GCA_944363385.1 uncultured Clostridia bacterium | reverse complement strand
AAGAACCATCCATGTTGGGTTATTTCCGCTCTTGATGAAAGATTCGATAACATCAAGCTTTTTCATAGCTTTGATTTTTCTTTGACCTTTAAGTGTGAGCAAAGATTGTTTAAGCGCTTTTGACTCTTTTTCAAGGTCAACTTCGCTAAGAAGTTTTTTGATCGCTTCAGCACCCATACCCACAACAAAGGCATCTGAGCCGTATTTTTCGCAAGCATCACGATATTCCTTATCAGAGATGACTTGTTTATAAACAAAATCTGTGTTTTTAGGGTCTAGAACAACATAGCCAACATAATAAACAACTTGTTCAAGAGCCTTTGGAGTCATTTCAAGAATAGTGCCAATTTTTGATGGTATATTTCTGAAGAACCAAATATGTGTGCAAGGAGCAGCAAGTTCGATATGTCCCATTCTTTCACGGCGAACCTTTGCCCTTGTTACTTCAACGCCACACTTATCACAAATCACACCCTTATAGCGCACTCTTTTATATTTTCCACAATGACACTCCCAGTCTTTTCTAGGTCCAAAAATCTTTTCGCAAAAAAGACCGTCCTTTTCTGGCTTTTGAGTACGATAGTTGATTGTTTCTGGCTTGGTTACTTCACCATGAGACCATTCACGGATTTTCTCAGGTGAAGCAATGCCTATTTGTATGGAGTCAAAATTGTTAAGTTCAAACATAACTAATCCCCTTTTAATTATTCATCGAAATCGCCGAAATCGTCAAACAAATCAAGGCTGTCAAGTGAATCATTTTTTGTGCTTTCTTCAAAAACTTCTTGAAGTTCTTTTTCGCTCTGTTCGCTCTCGTTTGGAAGAACATCATCAAAGTCAAGAATTTCTTTATTTAGGTCTTTCTCTGTGTCTTGTGCAAGTGATGAAGGCTCTTGTTCGTCTTGGCTAAGCTCAGCAAGAGAAATTTCTTTATTGCCTTCTGTCAAAATCTTGACATCAAGTCCAAGTGCCTGAAGCTCTTTAACAAGCACTTTAAACGATTCTGGAATGCCAGGTTCTGCAATAGGAAGCCCTTTAATAATTGACTCATAAGTTTTAAGTCTGCCATTAAGGTCATCTGATTTTACAGTAAGCATTTCTTGAAGAACATGGCTTGCCCCATAGGCTTCAAGAGCCCAAACTTCCATTTCGCCAAATCTCTGACCACCAAAGAGGGCTTTTCCTCCTAGAGGTTGTTGTGTGATAAGAGCGTAAGGTCCAATTGACCGAGCATGAATTTTTGAGTCAACCATATGCTCAAGTTTAAGCATATATTTTGTTCCCACAGTTGAAAGGTTATCAAATGGCTCACCTGTTCTGCCGTCATAAAGCTGAACTTTTCCATCTGGTCTAAAGTTGTTTTCAACCAAAAGTTGTCTTATATCATCAGCAGTTGCACCATCAAAGGCAGGAGTTGCAACCTTCATGCCAAGTGTGCCTGCAACAAGTCCAAGGTGAACCTCAAGAAGCTGTCCGATATTAAGACGAGAAGGAATACCAATTGGGTTAAGCACAAGGTCAAGCGGTCTGCCGTTTGCCATAAATGGCATATCAGATTCAGGAAGCACGATTGAAACAACACCTTTATTTCCATGTCGTCCTGCCATTTTGTCGCCCACAGAGATTTTTCTCTTCTGAGCAACGGTAACTTTGACCATCATAGTAACGCCAGGCTCAAGTTCGTCTTTGTTTTTCTTAGAGAAGACTTGAACATCAACAACCACGCCACCCTTTCCATGTTGAACGCGAAGTGATGTGTCGCGAACTTCTCTTGCCTTATCACCAAAGATGGCACGAAGAAGGCGCTCTTCAGGTGTCAGTTCAGTTTCGCCCTTTGGAGTAACTTTTCCTACCAAGATATCATTTGGATGAACTTCTGCACCAATTCTGATAATTCCGTTTTCGTCAAGGTCTTTGAGGGCATCCTCACCAAGGTTTGGAATGTCTCGAGTGATAATTTCATCACCAAGTTTTGTGGTTCTGCATTTGATTTCTTGGTCAAAAAGTGTGATAGATGTGTAAACATCTTCTTTTACAAGTCTTTCGCTGATAAGAATTGCATCTTCAAAGTTTTGTCCTTCCCAGTTAAGATAACCAACAAGCACATTTTTACCAACGGCAAGTTCGCCATGGTCAGTTGAATAACCATCAGTCAAAACATCATCTTTTTTAACTTTCTCACCTTTCACAACGCAAGGTCGTTGATTGAAACATACATCATCGTTTGCCTTTGCAAATTTTGAAAGCGTGTAAATGTCTTCATCACCATTTTCAGTAAGGACTCTGATTTCATTTGCTGAAACATAGCTAACCGTTCCGTCATGTTTTGCAAGATGAACATATCCACAGTCATGAGCGGCTTTAGCTTCCATACCTGTTCCAACGATTGGAGCTTCTGCTCTCAAAAGAGGCACAGCCTGTTTCTGCATGTTGGCAGCCATAAGCGCACGGTTTGTCTCGTCTCCGTTTACGAATGGAACGAGGCTGGTAGCAACAGAAATAACCTGTCTTGGAGAGACGTCAACATAGTCAACCATTGAAGAAGGAACTTCCAAAATGCTTGAACCATGACGGCAATTTATACGCTTGTTGACGAAATGACCTTCTTCATCGATAGGTTCGATAGCTTGCGCGATATAAGACTCATTTTCAACGTCAGCCATTTTGTATTCAATTTTGTTAGTAACAACACCTTTTTCTTTGTCAACCACTCTATAAGGTGTTTCAAGAAAACCATATTCGTTTATTTTAGCATAAGTTGCAAGCGTGTTGATAAGACCAATTGATTGACCTTCAGGAGTTTCGATTGGGCAAATTCTGCCATAGTGTGTGTAGTGAATATCACGGATTTCAGGGTCAGCTCTTTCCTTTTTGATACCTCCAGGTCCGATAGCTGAAACTCTTCTCTTTTGAGTGATACCAGAAAGAGGGTTCTTTTGATCCATGATTTGAGAGAGCTGTGATTGCGAGAAGAAATCTCTAAGCATTTTGTTTACCGCTTTAGGGTTCATGATTTGAGAAGGTGTAACTTCAACAAAGTCACGACCTTGCAAAGTCTCTTTGATGTTTGTGGAAAGTTTGAAAACGCCATCGCGGAAAGCTTTTGCAGTAAGTTCGCCAACTGTTGCCACTCTCTTATTTGAAAGGTGTTCAATCTTATCGATTGTGCCAATACCTTCAAGCACATCAAGATAGCAAGAGATTGTTGCCAAAATGTCGTCCATAGTAAGAGTTGTGATAATCAGCTCTTTAGCCGAATTTTTAATAGCTTCCATTCTCTTTTCTTTAGATTTGTTTTCCTTCAAAATCTTGCTAAGCACAGGATAATAAACATCTTCGTTGATGCCAAGTTCTTCTTGCTTGCATGGGAAAACCTCGCTGAGAGTCACGCGGTTGTTGCCACGCATTAGGTGCTTTTTGTCAGCAAGTTGAACCCAAACTTCGTTGACGCCAGCGTTTTGAACTTTGGTTGCAGATTGGGTTGTAAACTCTTCCCCTTTCTTAACCAAAAGCTCACCATCCACGATAATGTCGTCATAGGAAACAAGTCCAGGCAATCTTTCTTTAAGAGCAAGACGCTTGTTGAATTTGTATCTTCCAACTCTAGTCAAGTTGTAGTAAGCATCTGTAAAGAAAGAGGCGTTGATAAAGCTTCTTGTGTTTTCAGCAGAAGGAATATCGGAAGGTCTAGTTTTTCTTGAAAACTCAATAAGTGCCTCTTCTTGAGTTGTTTGAGGCTCTTTATCCAAAACATTTTTGACATATCTGTTGTTGCCAAAAAGCTTTAAAATTTCTTCATTTGTAAAGCCAAAGCATTTAAGGAAAACGCCAAGAGAAAGTTTATTTTTTCTCTCGAGCATGATTTTAAGCATTTCGTTTGCGCCTTGAACAACTTCAATCCAAGTTCCATGCACAGGAATCATTTGGGCCTTTAAAGTTGTATTGTCTTCTTTTTCGCGTTTCAAATAAACACTTGGAGCTCTGACAATTTGGTTGATTACAACCCTTTCAATTCCGTTGAAAACAAAAGAGCCTTGCTCGGTCATCATAGGAACATCGCCAAGAAATACCTCTTGCTCAACAGCCTGTCCAGTTTCTTCAACAACAAATCTAGCCTTCACCTTAAGTGGAGAAGAATAAGTTGACCCACGGCGTTTGCATTCAGTCACATCAAATTTTGGCTCTGCAAAAGGCAAAATTTCAGTGATATAGAGTTTTGCTTTTCCTGAATAGTCTGTAAGTGGGAAAAATTCATCAAGAACTTGCTTGATGCCATTTTCAAGAAAATTTTTGTAAGAATTTTTTTGAATTTCAAGAAGTGGTGGAACTTCCACGCAATCTCTGAATTGTCCAAATGTGTATCTGATAGATTTTCCAGACTTTACTTTCTTAAGATTTACTGACATCTCTTCTGCTCCTTAATTTTCGAGGCTCTTCAAAGACGAAAAAAAGACATTATGGCACCAAAAAAAGCCATAAAATGCCCTGTTTTCAGTTTAAAATTCACAAAATTTCTTCACAAGCGCTCTTATAGTTGCAAATATTATACCAATATGCCCATAATTTGTCAACCATTTTTTTAAAATAATTTATATTTTCTTTTTCCAATTTCAAACATTTTTAAACCTTCTCACCAAAAATCAACAATTTTTATCTCTAAAATGGACTAAAACTTCTTGCCTTAAAAAGCAATATAAGCAAAATTGCAGTCACTTTCAACCATATCAATAAAAAATGAGCGGAACAGTTCCACTCATTTTTAAATCCAATAAAGGTCACTTTCAAAAACCAAAGTCCTGAAAGTTGTGTTTGATTCACCTCCTCCATTTGAGCCAGTCCATAAAGCAAGCCAATTTGTGTCTCCAGAAATGAAGGTAATATTGTATAATCCAGCAGTTGTAGTTGCCGAACCTGCATAAGCATAAGACGACTCACCAAAGTTCTTGATAGATATAGAATTGCTAATTGCATCATTCGCTCTTACCGAAATAAAGTTCTGAGCTACCTCTAAACGTGCGTTTCCAGGTGCACCATAATAATAAGTGTTGTCAATGTTGGAATTTTCTGTTCGCAGATAGAAGTCTACTGAACCTCCTGCTGAAATACCATTAAAGTCTGCTTTGCTGTCATCCCACATCTGACTTAAATTGACAAGTCTTGCATTAATGCGAGAAGATGTATAACAATTTGTAAGTTTTAAGTTTCCACCTATCGTTGAGGATGCAAAACCGCCTATCAAACCGCCCATTTGAGCGTTAGGAAGATTTGTTGTGTTGTAAGCGACTAGTGACAAATCTGATAGACAATAGGAGTTTGTCATCGAAATCTGAGGATAACTTGTTGCACTGCTACCAACTCGACCTATTACGCCTCCCAAATAGAGATTATCGATATTGCTTTCAATTTGAAGAGCATTTTGAGTTGTTTCTGGTTTTACTGCAACCTGATCGATGTTGATAGGTGTTACAATATATCCTATTGCACCGCCAAGATTTTGACAAGCTTTGATATCAGCTTCCACAAGCGCTTGACTTATATATGAAATTCTTGAGACAGAGTCACGAACAGCTCCAACCAGTCCGCCAACACTTTCAATTGATAAATAAGTGTTGCTGGCGGTTTGTTTTTCGCCAACTGAGAAGGATTGTCTCATAACCGCATGATCGATGTTTCCTCCACTCAACAAGCCAGTTATTCCACCAACAGCAAAAGGAGTTTGACCTACAATTGAGAAACTTGCAATGTTTTGACCACAGCCATAAACCACGCTTTCAGAAAGTTTTCCAGAAACTTCACCTGAAACGAAACCGCCATAGCTGTAAGCATTTATCTTTGTTGAAGCTGAAGGAGTAACTCTTACAACTGAAACTTTTGCGCTTTGTCCAATTCCGCCAAATGCAATTCCCGCCATATTTCCGCGGATTATTGCATTTTCAGTTGCCTCAACATTTTCAACCGTTCCAGTACCAATATGCCCAAACAGACCACCTGCATATGAGAAGAGTGCCGTGTTTTGATTTTCGGTATAAACCTTTTGTCTGTCTTCTATTAAAGGCGTGTAGTTTGCAATTGCACTAATATTTGAAGTGATATTTTTAAACACATAACTTCCTTGAGCGCGACCAACAACTCCACCAACAAAATTTCCACCTTGAACGATAAGGTCATTTTCTGTGACCACATCAACATTGTAGATATGCCCATGATTTACAAACCCAACCAGTCCGCCAACAGATGAAGCTCCTGCAAAGTTGACCACAGACGGAGACAGAACAAGATTTTTTATAACCCCTTGTTTAGAGGATGAAACGCCAAGCCCCGCAAACATTCCCGCATAACTCATTTGCGCGTTAGACTGCAACACAATGTAAGAAATTTCCATACCATTGCCTTCAAAATTGCCCACGAAAATTGTGTTGTAAATGTTTGAATTGTCTTCATAATTTGAATAGTCAATGTCGCTTACCAGTCTATAGTTTCCGCTGTTTTGTTTTGTTGAAGTGTTTGTTTGGTCAATGATTTCCTCTTCCATAGACTGCGCGCTATAAATTATATAAGGATTGTAAATTGAGCCAGTGCTTGCTCGTCTGGTCGCCTCAGATGAAATGTCAGCCTCATAGTAATAAGTGATATTTCCGCTTACCTGGTCAATATCAGCATAAGAGAAGTTTCTTACTGAAAGGCTGTCAATGTTTGGCGCTGACAATTCAAGCCTGCCCTTTGGAAGAGTTTTAAAAGTTATCTCATAGTTTGTGTTGACTTGAGTGCCAAAACTATCGTCTTCGCTTGAAACGGTTGTTTGTGTGTCAGTTGGCTGGAATTCAATATATTGGCTTGCAAGATCTTCTTCGCCAGTATAGAACCAAACACCGATAGTGCTTATATAATTGGTATAAGCAAAAGAGTCAAAATATTCATTTTCAGCATTAGTAACATCAAAGTCCTCAATAGCTTCAACTCCGCTAAACGAAACAGTGTTAAGGTCAACATTTATATCTTTGCCATACTGACAATTACTGCTACTGCACCCGTTTGAGTGATTGTGTGAAAGGTAGTAACAATTTTCAAAAGCTCCTGTTCCGCTGTTGTTACCTTGGTTTTCGTCATTGTCCCCAGCCGATTCTTGTTCTTCATCAAAGGCGACATTTCTCATGGTAAAGCCAGCAGACGCAATGGTGTTGTTCTGCAAAATGCTAAGCGAGAAACTGTTTTTGATAAAGCCAGTGTTGACATAAGCAAAGCCTGCCATGTTACCACTATTTGCCAAATAAATGTCAGAGTAGCAGTCTGAAATTTCGCCTTGGTTTTCATATACAAAACCAGCTGAGAAGTTTGGCCCACTTAAATAGCTTGCAGTGTTTGTTGAGTAGAGAGAACCTGCTGTAATGCCACCAGTCACATAACT
>CALVUB010000039.1 GCA_944363385.1 uncultured Clostridia bacterium | reverse complement strand
GAAACGGAAGCAAAAGAGAACAAGAAAAAAGAAAAAGAAGCAAAAAAAGAAGAAAAGAAAGCCGATAAAGAAGAAAAGAAAACTGAGAAAGAGGTAAAAAAAGAGGAAAAGAAGGCTGAAAAAGCTGAAGAAAAATCAGAAAAATATTGTGACCCAGAAGAATTTTTAAAAGACCTTTTCAAAGTTCTTGATAAAGATGTTGAGATAACCACTCTTGAAGATGAAAAATATATAACCTATATGGTGAATGGAGAAAATCTTGGAGAAGTGATTGGTCATCGTGGCGAAGGATATTATGCTCTAAACACTCTTCTTAAACAAGTGTCAAAAAAAGGTGACAAAAAGATTCTTTTAGACATTGGCTCTTTTAGAGAAAAGCGTGTTGAAAGTTTAACTCAAATGGCAAAACGACTTGCAAATAAAGTTGCAAAGACTGGAAGATTTATCAAACTTGACCCTATGAACCCAAGTGACAGAAGAATAATTCATACAGCTTTGCAAGATGACAATCGCGTGACCACTCTAAGCAAAGGAAGTGAACCTCACAGACAAGTTATAATTTTCCCAAAAGGAGATGAATAAAAACATTAAAAAAATATCTTAAGAATTTTCTTAAGATATTTTTTATATCACATAATTTTTGTTTAAAATTGTATTTTTAAGATATTTTTATGATTTTTTCCTATTTTTTTAATAATTTTTTTTATTTTTTGACAAATTTTATTTACCCAAACAAAACTTAGAAAATATAAGGTCAATAATAGATTCATTTTCACATTGACCTGTTATTTTGCCCAAACTGTTCCAGAGATTTTTGATAAGCATAGCAATTACATCCATACTTTCATTTTGATTGTCTGAAATTTCATTACAAATCTTTAAACTTTCTCTCAAAGCGCTTGCTTGACGCTCATTAGAAACCATAATTTTTCCAAAGTTAATATTTTTATCAATCACCATATTATAAATAGAATCTTTAAGTTCCTCAAGGCCCTTTTCAGTGACTGCAGAAACCTCAATTTCATTTTTTAAAGGTTTTAGAATTCGTTTTTTATCAGTTTTATTGACAATTATCAAATGTTTATAATTTTTCACCTTATTTAAAAGCTTTTCGTCCTGTTCTTCTAAATTTTTACTGCCATCAAAAACACAAAGCACAATATCAGCAGTCTCGATGCTTTTTTGACTTTTTTCGATACCAATTTTTTCCACCTTATCTGAAGATTCTCTTATTCCTGCCGTGTCAATAAAGTTGAATTTTATTCCGTTATAAAAAATGCTTTCATTGACTATATCTCGAGTTGTGCCAGCAATTTCAGTCACAATTGCTTTTTCTTGACCAATTAAAGCGTTTAATAGAGAAGATTTGCCAACATTTGGCAAGCCAACAATGGCAATATTGACCCCATTATTTATGTATTTCAAGCTATCAGATTGTTTGACAAATAACTCAATCTCCTTTTTTATCTCTTTTATTGATAAAAAAATCTCATCCTTAACTGTTTTTTCAAAATCTTCTTCAGGATAATCTAATGTAGCCTCAATTTGAGCCAATTGCAAAGCTAAATTTCCTTGCAAAATTTCAACTTTTTCTTTCAATTTACCTTGAGCTAGGTTTAGGTTGGCTTTAAGTTCACTTTCACTTTCAGCATTTATCTCGCCGATAATCGCCTCAGCTTCATCTAGGCTGATTTTTCCATTTTCAAAGGCTCGTTCAGAAAATTCACCAGGACTAGCAAGTCTTGCTCCAGAAGAGATTAAAGTTTCCAAAATCTTTTGAGAAAGCAAAATTCCGCCGTGCACTTGAAATTCAACAATGTCTTCACCAGTATATGATAAAGGAGACTTGAAAAATACCATAAAACATCGCTCGCGACTATCATCAAATTTAAAATTTCCCAAATAAAGCATGTTTGGGATTATTTTTTTATAATCGAGCTTGGTCGAAGAAAAAAAATTTTGAGCAATGTTTAAACAGTTTTGCCCACTCATCCTTATAATTGAAATTGCACCGCGACCAACTGGTGTCGAAATGGCTACAATAGTATCATTCATAGGACTATTATAACATAAAAGAGCAAAAATAAAGACTTTTTAATAAAAAAAACAAAAAATTAAGCAAAAAATTTTAAAACTTTGATAAAAAATGTTAAAACATTCATTTTCTGTTATAAAATTGAGTGTTTGCTATCCTGCATTTAATCCAACACATTTCAACTCATCAAAAAATAATCACTTGAGAAAATATAAGATGGTGAACAAAAGAGCTAAATGAAACAATTTTAAAAGGAATGGTAAAATATATCAAAAAAATATTTAAATTAAGATTGAAATTATGTTTTGTTTTATAAAATAAAGACATTTTATTTCAATTAGAAAAGCAAAAAAAGCATAGTCCGTTTTTGTTAAAAGTCTATGTTTTTTCATTTCTATTTTAGTATATATTAATAAAAAATTATTTTTTTATAACTAACATATTTTATCTTCTTTTTCTATTTTTGCCTTTATTCGATTGTATTTATCAATTGTCTCCAAAAGATATCTCTCTTTGCCAGCGGAATCAAGTTTCAGCAGTTTATTTTCATCCATTAAAAATTTCATAGGACTTAATGAATAATCGTCATTAGCAAGAACCGACTTGACTTTTTGATAAAATTCCTCATCGTTATCTGTTATAATTTTGACAGATGAAGTCTTGTTAGTTTCCTTTGCATTCCTGTTGATGAGTCTATTTTTGGCTTTAAGAGCCAAAGCTTTTAATAAATCTGATTTCATAATTTACCTCCTAAAAGTTACAATACAATTTTACACTATAACTTAAAAATATGTTAGAAGTTTTTTGACTAAAAACAAACTTTTGTGTCGAATATTGAAGATACATATGTAAAATTTTGAATATTTAATAAATTATTTAAAAATTATAAAACAAAAGAATTTTCAACAAAAAATTCGATTATTCGACAAAATCTTTATAAAACCGCGAACAAAACAGTTGACAAATTTTGAAAATATTTTCATAACTTTAAATAACAAATGTATTTAAAATCAAAAGTCTATTATGAATAACAAAGAAGAAAGATGTTGTCATTTTAATAGTATAAATGATTTGCTTTTAATAGCCAAATATGCTATAATGGAATTGGAGGTAAGATTATGAAAGAACTCAAAGGAACAAAAACAGAAAAAAATTTAATGGAGGCTTTTGCTGGCGAAAGTCAAGCTAGAAATAAATATACATACTATGCTTCAGTTGCAAAAAAAGAAGGGTATGAACAAATAGCATCTATATTTGAAGAAACTGCAAACAATGAAAAAGAGCATGCTAAGATGTGGTTTAAAGAACTTCACGGAGGTTCAGTTCCTGGAACTATTGAAAACCTTATAGATGCAGCCAAAGGCGAAAATGGAGAATGGACAGAAATGTATAAGCGCATGGCAAAAGAGGCTAGAGAAGAAGGTTTTATAGAGATTGCAGAAAAATTTGAAGGTGTTGCTGCTATTGAAAAAAGACACGAAGAAAGGTATAACAAACTTTTAGAAAATGTCAAGAAAAATACCGTATTCAAAAAGACAAAAGAAAAAATTTGGATTTGCAGAAATTGTGGACATGTATATGTAGGAAGAGAAGCCCCAAAAGTTTGCCCTGTTTGTAACCACCCACAAGCCTATTTTCAACTACTGACAGAAGAGTTTTAAATCTCAGACTTTTAATTTCGAAAAATTTACAGAATTAAAAAATAAATGAGTTCGATGAAACATCGGACTCATTTTAATTTTATTTCCTATTTGTGATAAATACATGCAAATTAATTCTTTTGTTTTTATTGCGATTCTACTTTACGCTTTTAAAAACATCTACTTACACAACCCGAATTTACATTTAACACAATCATTTTTAGCGCCATATACAAGAAAGCAACATAAATATTTTTTATTCAACCATTTAATATGACAAAGTTGCAAAATAAAGATTTTTCAATAATTCACCTTAATGTTTCACGTGAAACATTTATGATTTAAAATGAATTTTTGAAGAAGAGGTTTAAAAATGTTCCACGTGGAACATTTTTGTGCTTTTTGAAAAAAATATTTAAAAATTCATCTATTTTAAATTAAGTGCAATAAAAAAGAACGAATACTCGTTCTTTTTTATTGTTGAGGGTGTCGTTTATTATAATTTCTTAAATCGCCTAGTGTTATTTCTTTTTTCTTTAAAAGTTCCATTAAATCAGAAATTCTATCCAAATCATCTCTTGAATAGTAGTCAATGTATATCCTTCCTTTGTTGTCATTTCCAATAGCAGAAACCTTTGTTGAAAACACTCTTTGCATTTCTGAAATAAGTTCTTTAAGTTCGATTGATTGTTCGATCACTTTTGTGGCTTTAGGCTTATTTGGATTTAAATAATTTCTAACTGCTTTTTCAAGGTCTCGCACGGACATTTTTCCATCACAAGCTTGACGCGCAAGTTTGATTTGAGTTGTTATATCTGTAATGGTTACCAAAGTTTTTGCATGCCCACTTGAAAGTCTGCCGTCTTCAACCATTTTAACAACATCTGGATATAAGCTCAAAAGTCTTAAAGTATTTGCTATATTTGAGCGACTTTTTCCAATTCTTTCAGCAACCACTTCTTGAGTTAAACTATATTCTTCCATCAATTGTTTAATAGCGCGAGCTGCTTCGATAGGATTTAAGTCTTCTCTTTGCAAGTTTTCAATAATAGAAATTTCTTTTACCTGTTTGTCACTGTAGTTTTTAATCACTACAGGAATTTTGTCTAACCCAGCAAGCTTTGAAGCTCTCCATCTTCTTTCGCCTGCGATAATCATGTATTTGCCGTTTTCAAGTTTATTAACAACCAAAGGCTGAATAACTCCATGCACTTTAATTGAGTCTGCAAGCTCTTGCAAGGCGTCTTGGTCAAAATGTTTTCTTGGTTGATTTGGGTTTGGGGTGATATCATTAATGTTAAGCTCATCAACACTTTTGCTCTCAATAATAGGAGTCTTTTTTGTTGCAATCTCTTCAACTTGTTCATTATCATAAAAAGCAAACAATGATTCAAGTCCTCGCCCTAGTCCTTTTTTCTTATCCATTATTTTTTATCTCCTTTTAATTTTATTTGAGTTTCTTTGCCAATTGGGTTGTATTTAATTTTGTTTCTGTCTAAAAACTCCTCCGCAAGTGATAAATATGCCTCTGCGCCTTTGCTGTTTGGTTCGTAAATCATAATAGGTTCTCCATGGCTTGGTGCTTCAGCAAGTCTTATATTTCGAGGGATGTATGTAAAGAAAACTTTTTTGCCAAAGAACTTGATTATTTCATCGCTAACCTGAGAGGTCAAATTAGATCGTTTATCTTTCATTGTCATTACAACACCTTCAATATCAATCGATGGATTCAGATGATATTTGATGAGACGTATTGTGTTCATAAGTTGAGTTATGCCCATAAGTGGATAAAACTCACACTGCATTGGAATGATAACTGAATCGCAAGCAGTTAAAGCGTTAACAGTGATTAAACCAAGAGATGGTGGACAGTCAATCATTATAAAATCATAACTTTCCCTCAATGGATCAAGGATTTGTTTCATAATTTTTTCTCTTTGTGGCATTTGAACCATCTCAATTTCAGCGCCAGCCAAATCAACAGTAGAAGGCATTACGTCTAAATTTATAACTTGCGTGTGCTGAATAACCTCTTTGCTTGTGCAGTCATTCGAGATAAGGTCATAAACCGTTTTCATGTTGCTGTCTTTGTCTATTCCTAGTCCGCTAGTAGCATTCCCTTGAGGGTCAAGATCGACAACAAGACACTTTTTGCCCATTGCGCAGATATAAGCGGAGAGATTGATGCAAGTGGTTGTTTTGCCAACACCTCCTTTTTGATTCGCAAAAGCAATAATTTTTCCCATAAGCATTTGTCCTTTTAATAGATTTAAGATATAATCTTACACCATAATAATAACATAAAAAAAAGAAAATTTAAAGAAAAATTTATAAAAAGTTGAAAAATAAAGCTAAAATATCGATTTATTTTGATTATTTCAACTAAAAATTTGAAAAATGTAAAAAAAATTTTTATTTTTCAAGAAAAATATGTGAAAAGGTATTTTGGAAAAGGAGAAAATTAATTTGATAAACTTTGAGAATATGATATAATAAACATAATGAAAATCAATAAACTGCATTTGTTAAATTATAGATCATATCAAGATCAAACCTTTGAATTTGAGGATGGTTTAAATTTACTTATAGGCAAGAATGCTCAAGGAAAGACTAATGTTCTTGAGGCAATCTTTTTTGCAGTGATTGGAAGAAGTTTTCGCACAGGGAAAGAAAAAGAGATTATTCGTTGGGGAGAAAATTACGGAAAAATTGAGGCTGAGTTTGATAACGGTTATAGAAAAATAACTATACAAATTGTTTTAAATTCTCAGCATAAAAAATCAGTTTTAGTGGATGGGATTTCATTACATAAAATCGGAGAACTTCTCGGACGCACAAATGCGGTGTTTTTTTCGCCAAATGAGCTTAAACTTGTCAAAGAAAGTCCTGAGGACCGACGAAAATTTTTAAATGTGGCAATCTCTCAAACAAACAAGCGCTATTTTTATCTTTTGGGGCGTTATGAAAAGGTGCTAGCAAACAGAAATAAACTTTTAAAATGCAGTGAAAATATTGATGTTGTGAAAGAAACGATAGATATATGGAATAGGTCGCTTTGCGAAATTGCAGAAAAGATTTTTGAAGAGCGAAAAAAGTTTGTTGACGAACTTGCGCCTTATGCTGAAAAGGCACACGAATATCTTTCAAATGGTGAAGAAAAATTAAAAGTTGAATATAAAAGCGATTTTAATGAAAATTATGGACAAAATTTGATGAAATATTTGCAAAAAAACCTTGAAAAAGATTTTAAACTTGGTTATACAACGGCAGGGATCCATAGAGACGATCTCAATTTGTATGTCAACGATGTTGAAGTGAAGAACTATGGTTCTCAAGGTCAGCAGAGGACGGTGGCTTTGTCATTAAAACTTGCAGAGCTGGAGTGCAACAAAAACAGAACAGGACAATACCCAATTCTTTTGCTAGACGATGTATTTAGTGAGCTTGATGAAGAAAGGCGGAAACGCTTGTTAAAATTTACACAAAAAACTCAGACAATCATTACTGGAACAGAAATTACCGAAAAAAACAATGGAAAAGTGATAAAAATCATAAAAAAATCTTAAAAAAATCAAGAAAAAGCGTTGTTTAAACAAAATTTATTTTAAATTTTGATTTTAATTTTTGGTAAAAATAAGATAAAAAATTTAAAAGATGAAAAATATTTTAAAAATCGTAAAAGTAAGGGGATTAGTTATACAATTTTTGTATTAAAAAAATGTTTGTAAAAAATAAAAATAGCAAAATAAATTAATTTTTTGCTATTTTTTTATGATTTTTTAATATATTTTTTTTAATTTTTCTTATTTTTCAATTTTTCATAATCAAGTCCCATGTCTTCTTTGATTTTTTCAAGAATTTTTTGAGCATAATTTCTCTCT
>CALVUB010000038.1 GCA_944363385.1 uncultured Clostridia bacterium | reverse complement strand
TTCCGCTTTTTTTGCAATTTTTTGTTATATTTCAGCTCCAACTGCTGTGAATGTCATCGTTTTTGTTGCAAGAATAAGCTCGTTGTTATCAAGGTCTACAAGGTCAAAAGTTACTGTGTAAATCCCTTCTTCTTGGGCATTGACCCTAAATTCTGTGGTTGCCTCATAGTCATTTGAAATCGCAAAGCCTTCTGGTGGTCCCCAAGAGCCCGTTTGAATAACATCCCACTCTTGCGACTGAGTGTCTGTCGCTTTAATTTCAAGGTTATCCTTGTTTGTGGCGTCAATTTTTATTAGAACATGCTCATAACCTTCACTGCGAATGTCGGTTGCCTTAAGTGTTACATCAACTTTTGTAACCTCATTTGCTGTCACTTGCGTTACATTGTCAACCTCAAACTGATAAATTGAATGGGAGCTAACATCGCCACAACCTACAAAAGAAAACATTGAAAGAATGGTTGTTGCCCCCGCAAAAGCCTTGACTGCTAAATTTTTCATTTCCCCCTCCTTTAAGCCTTTGGCTATTTTATCATCTGCAAAAAAACAAAAAATATACATAAAAATGATATTTACAAGCAACTTTTGTTGTGTTATAATAGACGAGCAAAGGAGAAAAAATGACAGAAGATTACGAAAATAGCAGAAAATTTAGAAATAACGATAATTTTGATTTTGAAAATGCAATCTATAAAGAAGAACATATAACAAAAGATAAAATGCTTGAAAATGTAAATGAACTGCTTGCAAAAATAAAAAAACTTGCTAAAGGTCAAGACTATTCGCTTTTTCAACATAATATTTGGACAAGATTTGACAATTTGGAAAAAATCAGACATGGTTTTTTCAAAAGCGGTTTGGAGGTCAGACGTCCTGGAGTTGCTTCAACTGCGCTTTGGATGGGCAACATTAAAAGTCTCACTGCTGATGATGTTTTAAATTATACCTACGACACAAAACTTGATAGCAATCGCGAAAACCTTGGACTTATTATCCCAAACTATATCATTGACAGCAAGGGAAGAAAATTGAACCTCACTTTAGAAGAGGGAAAAACCTCACTCGCTCCTTTTAAAGTGGGTTGTATTACCACCCTTCTTGATATGATTGTTGCTCAAGGTGGCTTATCATATTTGTTTTCACTTTTTTATTTTGAGCTTAAAGAAAAGACAAACGACTTTTCGTTTTTCTTAAACATTAACGCTCTTCCATTTTTAAATAAAGCAAAGAAAAAAGAATTTGAGCAATATTTGTGCAAAACAGCAAGAAAAGCTATTGTTGAAAACTTTAAATTTATGACTGCCGAAGAATATGACCGACTTTCTGAAAGAGATTTAAATCAAAAAATCTCAGATAAACTTCTTGAACACTATTTAAACACGCCAGAATGGGAGAACAATGATTATTGGGAATTTCCATGATTTTGTTACAAAAAATGCCTAATTTGGCATTTTTTTATAAATGCAAGTTGTCTGGCAAAATAAGCGAGGCGTAACCCTGTTTTGCTTGACAAAGTGGACAAGTTTGCCATGCCTGTTTGCCAAAGCTTACATACCCGCAAGCTGGGCAAATCCAAGCCACCTCTTTTGCCTTTTTGTAAAGTTTTTTGTCTTTCATTTGGCTGTAAACTTCTTTAAAAATCTTAGCGTGCCTAAGCTCCACATCTCTTATCATTGCAAAAAGGTCGGCAATTTCAACAAAGCCTTCTTCTCTTGCCGTTTGCTCAAATTTTTCATATGCTTTTGCTTCATCCGTTTCGTCTTCTGAAAGAAGTTTTAGATTTGAAAGCAAATCCCACTTTTCTTTAAAAGGAAGTCCAAGACAAATGTCAATATTGTCGATCTGCTTCATTTCTCCGTCTTGGAGTTTCATATAAAGCATGCGCGCATGATTAAACTCTTGATATGCAATTTTGTCAATCAGTGTTGCAATGGCCTCATAACCATTCGAGCGAAAGCCATATTCGCAAAACTCATATCTTGTGCGCGCAGAACATTCGCTCACATACGCTCTTGCCAAATTTGTAAAAGTTTGACCGTCTTTAAGTTTCATAAAAAAATCCTCCTTGCCATATTATTGCAAAAAGAGGATTTTTTAAACAAATATTACAAAAATACTGTTTGGTTTGCAACTGTTCTATCATTTCCCAACCATATTTTTCAAACATTTTGTCCAAAGTGGTATAAAGATAAAGTATAGAAAGTTTGGCCTGTTTCATTATTTTTGGAACTTCTCTCAAAAGTTTGCCTGCCACTCCAAGATGTCAAAATTTTTTGTCCACATACAAATTTATAAGTCAATTTGCTCTATTGCCTCTTGCGTCAATCGTTTTATTTCAATTTTTATATCAAGCCCTCAATTACTGTGGAAATTGCACAACTGGTGCTGTAACCATTGCTCCAATTTGAGAATGAAGTGTCAGTTCAGACAAAATGCAAGAGACAGTGCTTGCAAGAACTCTTGATATTTGACTGTTTTTAAAATATTCAACATCATCATCAAGTTTGTCATATTCAGTTGTGTTTATAAGACATTCAATACCAAGCGAAACTTTTATTGAAAAAATTGTCTGTGGTTCTGGCTCTACATGTCTTGTCAAAATCACTTTAACAGCATCAGAGCGAAGTCTCTCCACCTTCATTTCATCCCAAACTCTCATGTTGATTTTGTCATTTGGTTGAGGCTCGCGTTCTCTTGTATATTCAATGCTCTCAATAATTGGTTTGAAATTCATATTTCTTATTACATTTGCCATTTTTATTTCTCCTTTCTTCTTAATATACCATAAATTTGTAAATTATACAAGAATTTTGTCCTTATTTTGTAAATGAACTTGTTTTCTTTCAAAAACAATTGTTTTTTAGAAAAATCTTTGTAAATTAAGTTGCTTAATTTTTATTTTTTATTATACGATAAAAAAAAGGAGAAATTATGGTTTTAAATTACATAGTTCCACTGGTAATAACACTGGTGCTAGTTGTGCTTTTTGTGACGCTCTGCACAATCTTTTTAAAAAATGCAAGCGAAGAGAAAAAGCTTATTCCAATAAAAGTCGTTTTCTTTCTGCTTATTGCGCTTGAATTTTGCAAAATTTTCTATCTGATTGCAACCAATGGCCATTATGAGCCAAGTCGCTACCCTATCGTGTTTTGCTCTATGGTTATGTTTGCTTATCCACTTTTCTGTTTCAAGAAAAATCGTTTCAGCGAAGTTGCAAAAAGTTTTTCAATCATTCCAGCTTTTGTGATTTTTGCGTTATTTGTTGGCATTCAATGGAAATTTAATATGTCACTTATTCAAGGGCATAGCTATCTATATCATGGAGCAATGCTTGCCGTGGCAATTTATCTTTTAACCTCAAAGCTTTATAAATTTGAGTTTAAAAAATGCTTTCCTTTGTTTATCGTGCTAAGTGCTTACATATTGCTTTCAACCGTTTTGAGTCTGTTTATCGGAGGGGACATCTCCTACTTTGGTCCAAACAGTTCTTATCTCGGATTTATTTACAACAATTTTGGCTATGTGGTTGGCAACTGTTTTGTGGTGATTTTGTTCTTTGTGTTGTGCCTTTCGGTCTATGGAATAATTGCCCTATGCCAGCGCAGAAAGAAAAAAGAGGAGGTGCAAAATGTTTGATATTCTTTCACTGATTTTGATTTCAATATTCTTTCCTATCATTGTGCTTGTTGGAAAAATGCTTTATAAAAAGGAAAACTTATCAAGAAAACTTATTCTCGGTCTTACTATAACATTTTTAGCTATGGAACTTTTAAGATTTTTTGTGGTTGCCTCATATTATGAAGGCGCAGTCATCCCTTCAAAAGAAGTGCCATATTCATTTATAACCCTCTCTTGTATAGTTTGCTTGTTTGCTGTGTTTAATAAAGGAAAACTTGGCAAGATTTTTCAAGGTGCTTTTTGTCTGACCAGCCTTGTTCCAATCATTTGGGCTCTTTTTGATAGCGCGGTTTACACAAATGCCTATGACACACACGCAGTGGCAAAAGCCTTGTATTTTCTCGAATGCGGAATAGTTCTCACCATTGCCTTCTTGCTTGTTAGTGAGCAAAAAATAACAGCATGGTCAAATCTATGGGCTAGCATTCTGCTTGCAATTTTTGCGGTGCTTGACTGTTTGGTAATCACCTTCTGGGAAACAAAAGAGGCAATAACTTTGATGTGGGGAATAACCTTGATTGTAAGTTTTGTTTCAATTGGCGCTTTTTATGGAATATACCTTCTCGCTTGTTTGCTAGCCAAAAAGCACAAGGATAAAATGATAGACAACGGAAAAGAAAATGGATAAATTTATCTTTCATGGCATTCCAAACCTTATTGGAGCGCTGTTCTCTATTGTTTTTGTTTGGTTTTGCGTGATTAAATTTAAGAAAAAAAGTTATAAAGATAAGCTTAAACCGCTTATCTTTCTCTATGTCATGTTGATAATTTTGGAAGTTATAAAAATCTTCTATCATATCACGGTTCAAAACGCTTATCCTGCTCAAAGATATCCCATTGTGTTCTGCTCGCTTATCATGTTTACCTATCCAATAATATGTCATAGCAAAAAAGAAACAATAGCTGTGCGCATCTCAAAAGCCCTTTCAATAATCCCATGCGTTGTTATAGGATTTTGCTATCTGTTTATTTTGCCCGATGTCTCAAGTGGTTTCAGTTCATATAGTTTTGTTATGAACCTGCACAGTAGGTTTTATCATTTTTGCATGCTTGCAGGAGCGCTTTACATGATTTTTGTCAAACTTTATGATTTTCGCTTTAAAGATTTTTTTGCAAGCGGACTGACCGTGAGCGCATATTTTCTTCTTTGCACAGTCTTAAGTTTGTTTATAGGTGGAAACCTATCCTACTTTGGGCCAACCAGCGCACCTGTCCAATTTTTATACCAAGCAGTAGGCTACGCTGTTGGAAATGTGTTGCTATGCATTGTCGCAATGCTGTTAAGCTTGGCATCTTTTGCTTTTATCAACCTTTGCATTTCTCTTCATAAAAAACGCAAAACCTCACGCAACCTTAAAAATTTATTGTAAAAAATACTCTTTATAGGCATTGAAAAAGTTATTTCAAAACAAGCAAAAAACTGATGGCAACATTATCAAAATCATTTAACCCTTGACTTTTTTTAAAGTGTGTTAAAATACAATCCTAAGGAGGAATTATGAGTTCAAAAAAGTATGTTGATGAAAAAACAAAATATGCTTATTCTCTGGTGCAACAAGGGCGACTGTTTGAAAAGGTTCGCTCTATAGTTTACAATAACCAAAATCAAATTTTTATCATTGAAAACAAAGGAAATGGTGTTTTCACTTTGCCAGGCGGTGGCGTTGATGAAGGTGAAACCATAGAAGAAGCCGCAAAAAGAGAGTTGTTTGAAGAAACCGGAATAATTGGCGAGCCTGCTATGCTTTTAGGTGAAAAATTTTATGATGTTCCTATGCAATATGATGGCAAAGCTTTTGTTTCAAAACGCGTGGAAAAATTTTATCTTTGCAAATTCGTTTCAAGAGAAGACGGCGTTGCTGGGCTTGAAGGTGAATACACCGACAAGATGTCAATGCGCTGGGAAGATCCTTCAATTCTTGAAAAGACATTCACTCCAAAAGAAGTCATTGAAGCCTTAAAGGCAGAGCTTGAAAAAACTGAGAAATAACTCAACCTAAACAAGTCATGTTAAAACAAAAAAGATGGCAATTGAAGGCCACCTTTTTTTATTTTAAATGTATAGTAATTTTTTGTCTTGCGTATTAAAGATTTAGTTAAAGTTTTTCAATTGTTCTCATCTTCATCTTCGCTCTCCGCGCTTTTTGCAACTAAATTAGATTCCAAAACTGTAAACCTGCTCCCAAAAAATTGCAACCGCTCTAATGGCAAATTTTTACTGCCAATAAGATGCCAATCAAAATGTTCATAGTCAAACGCCCCATTATGAGTTTCATGAACATTGTATATAATTTGGTTGTTTGGAAGCACAAATGATATGTTTTGGCAATTGTTAAAAGTTTTATTACCAAACGCGATAGGATAATTTGTCTTTATTATTATTTCTTTATCTCTTAAATTGCAAAAACATTCGTCCGCAATTTTAACATAACCCTTTAAGTAGTCTGCTATAGCTGGCGTAGAAGATGTTGCTCCATTTTCGTTTATCTCTTGTTTGATTTCTTTCAGTTTTTCTTCATCTAAAACGCTTTTTAGTCTTTCAATAGAAATTGGTGGCAAAATTATTTTCTTTGGCTCTTTATCATTTTTCAAGTTATAAAACTTTTTAATCTGCATACCTCGCACTGCAAATCCATATTCTGGGACGCCTTGATCATCAAATTTTATATATAAAGCACCACATTTTTTGTATTTTCCATTCAAATTTTTCATGTAAATCCTCCTGTTTCGATAATAACATAATTTTTACAATGGCGTCAAGTAGAAATTTTTTATAATTTGCTGTTTTTTTCACAATTTCGTTTGAAATATTTGTTTATTGTGATATTATTGCATTTGAAATGCCAACTTTTATTCAATTATTTTATTGTCCAAACTGTAAGAAAAATGTGTCAACTTTTAATGGTAAAAACTGCAAAATCTGTGGCTCTTCTGTCAAAAAAACAGGCTGGTCGGTGCGATTTCGAGTGCAAAATTTGGGGCAAACCATTCATAAAAGACTGAGTGGTTTTAAAACAAAACAAGAAGCCAACAAAGCATATATCGATTTTTTGCATGATTTTAGCGCTATGGCAAAAGCTTCCGACCTTTTTGACAGTCTTGTTGAAAACTATTTTCAAAACTGCCAACTTGAAAATGCAGAAAGCACCCTTTATGAAAAAAGACACATTTTTTCACGCTTTATCAATCCATTTTTTAAAGGAAAAAATTTGAATTTGCTTTCAAAATCTGATTATATAACCTGGCAAAATCAATTGTGGAAACAGAAAAATCCAAAAACAAAATCCCCCTATTCTTGGCGTTATCTTGCAAAAATACGAGGAAATTTATTCGCCTTTTTATCTTTTTGTGAAGATATTTATGATATTCCAAACAAACTGCGTTATGTAAAAATTCCAAAAAACATGAGCATTGTAAAAACAAAAAATTTTTGGGAAATTGAAACCTTTAACAATTTTATCAGCACTGTTGACAACATTTTTTGGAACACTCTATGGTCAACTTTTATGTTTACAGGTGCAAGATTTAGCGAAATTCGTGCGCTAAGTGATGATGATGTAAAAGATGGTCAAATCACAATCAACAAGTCTTGGTGCGAAAAAGCCGAGCAAAAGATAAAGGCCACCAAAAATTGCAAGATTGTATGCAAGCAAATTCCAAAAGTGTTGCAAGCCAAGATTGAAAGATACAAAGCTTGGAAAAGCGAAAATGGTTTGTCGAAGAATTTTCTTTTTGGAGGCGATAAACCTCTTGCAGAAAACACAATCAGGCGAAAACTTAGCAAAGACATTGCCAAAAGCAGACAGACAACAATTTCTCCACATGGATTTCGTCATTCTTATGTCAGCCTGCTCATTCACCTAGGCATTCCCACAAAAGTTATCGCAGAACTTATTGGTGACCGCGAAAAGC
>CALVUB010000037.1 GCA_944363385.1 uncultured Clostridia bacterium | reverse complement strand
TGTTTTTCAGCCAATAACAGTCTCTCTGAAAAAACAACCTGCTTGTTACTGATCTTTCATCCTCGTTTTTACTCTTATAATTATATTTTTTTTTAAAATATTGTCAACTAAAAAAAGCCAAAATCAACAAAAATCTTAAAATAAACATAATTAGAGAAAGCAATTTATTTTGAATAGAGAGAAAAAGTTGCTTTTATCAAAAAAAACTGATAAAATGTTTTTATGGACAAAAACAAAAAAATCGCAAATAAAACAAGCTATAAAAGCTTTAAAATTAACAAAGATTACAAATCTGTCTATATTTTTTTAAAAGAAAATGCCTTTTCAGAAAACTTTATAACAAACCTTAGAAAACAACCTGGTTTTATCCTTATCAATGATAAAATCGCAAACACAGCTTCTTCTTTGAAAAAGAATGATATTTTGAAAATAACAAGCAATCCAAACAGAAAAACCACTATTATGCATTGCATACTACCACTAGATATAGTATATGAAGACGCATACTACCTACTAGTAAATAAGCCAAGTGGACTTTCAACTATGCCAAATAGGTCTCATTATACAAATAACTTGGCTGGAGCAATATGTTATTATATGTCAAAAAAAGACTCAAATTTCACTCTTAGAGTTGTCAACAGACTTGACAAAGACACCTCTGGACTTGTGCTTGTGGCATAATCGACAAAGATATGGTTGTCGACCAGCCAATTCTTACAACTCAAGAAAACGGCATCAATGATAGAAAACGCGTTATCTCCACTGACGGAAAACAAGCCACAACCTTTATCAAACCGCTTAAACAGCTAAACAACCACCTTTCACTGATTGAGCTTGTTCTTGTTCATGGCAGGACACATCAAATTCGCGTTCACCTCTCATCTATTAGTCACCCTCTTTTAGGAGACGAGATTTATGGTTTAAAGTCTCCTAATATTGGCCACACCGCTCTTGTCTGTAAAGATATTTCTTTTTATCACCCTTATTTAAAAAAGACACTGACTTTTTCAGTGCCTTATCCAAATGATTTCAAATTGGTTTTAGAAGAATAATCAATCAAACACAAGGTCAGAGAGTTCTTTTACCAAAAATTTAATTTGTTTTATACCCTTGCCTGCATATTTTAATGACGCAGTCAACGCCTTCAACACTGTTTCATCTCTTAGCGATGAAGTTTTCACAATCGAAGAGGCAATGTTATGAATGTCCTCAATCTGCCTTGAAAATCTGCACTCCTCAAGCTCACTTAAAATCTGAACAGCGATTTTTACAGCCACCTCAAACTTGTCTTGATTTTCTTCTTCATAGTCCTCATCATCAAAATCATCACTTGACTCTTGCTTGGCAGGCTCATCTTGTTCGGTTAACTTGGTAAAACCAAATGCCTCGGCAAGCAAATCTCTAAATGGAACAATCATTGTACCCAAAAAACCTTCAAAAGCATTTTCTTCTTTGCCAAAATAGGTCTTTACAAAATCTGTAAAGTCGATTTTCTTGTTGTCAATATCGGCAAGTGTGCAAAAAACCAAAGCCACAATTTTAAACTCTTCTGTTGGCATAATGCAAGCAAACTGACCATGCCCATCTTGAATAAAAGTGCGCGCAAACTCTCTGTCACGGTTATATGACTCTAAACACTCGCTTATCAAAGAACATACATCGCTTGAAGAGGCTATGGCTTTTAAAACCTTTGTAATTTTGTATTCTGCAACCAAAAATTTGCAAGAAAGAAGATCATCACAAGCATTTAGCACATTTTCAACTTCTTGATTTGGCATAATTCACCTCTCTTGTTTTACATAATATACTTTTTACTTTTTATATTTTAGCACAATCATTAAAAATTTCAAAGTAATATTGTAACATCTACAAAAAAAATTGATTTAATTTAAAAAAAATGCTATCATGTTTTTATGGACAAAATACTTACCGATAAAGAACAAATAATTTTAGAAAAACTCACCATGCTTTTTGTTATTGACAAAATGGAAATTCCTTTGACTGAAGACTCAATTTTGGATATTTGTTCTGTTAAAAACAACTGGATTGAAAATTATATGGATTGCAAAGCGATTATTCATGACATGGTGGATAGCAAGCTTTTGTATAAACTCAGCAGTGATGTTGAAGACAAAAAACTTTTTGCGCTTTCTTATGAAGGCAGAGAGTGTCTTTCTCACCTATATCGCCGAATTCCTCTTTCTTTGCGAGAAGAAATTTCAAACTACCTTCAAGTAAATCGTTTGAATGTTAAATCGGCGCAAGAATATACCGCCACTTACACAAAAAATGAAGATGGTTCTTACAATGTTGTATTGAAAATCTACGAACCGCTTATAACAACACCAATGTTTGAACTGCGAATAAAAGCACCTTCTAGGCAAGCGGCAAATGAAGCTATCCATAAATGGAAAACCAATGCTCCTTCTATATATGAGATGATTTATGTAAAGCTTATCAATGTTGATTAGGGCGAGGCGGAAATTTAAACAAAGTTTAAATTTCAAAAAGACGCGCATCATTTTATGACCGCGTCTTTTTTGTCCGCTTTGCCTGAGGAGGCTAAGCGGACATCGCCCCGCCCCCCTATAAAGCATCAAAAACTTTCACAAAAATCATAATATCAAGAAAACAATGAAGTTTAACATAAACCAATTAATGCAAGTTAAATTGTTTGTCTATCGTCTTAAATTTTATAATTTTTCAATCTCCGCTCTGGCCAATTTATCACATCTATTGTTAAGTTCATTGTCTGCATGCCCTTTAACTTTATTCCAGCTCACCTCATGTTTTTGCAAAAGCGTAAGCAATCTTTGCCAAAGGTCAACATTTAAAACAGCCTTTTTTGAAGAAGTCTTCCAATTATTTGCCGTCCAAGAATCAACCCAACCTTGCAAAAAAGCATTGACAACATAAGCCGAATCACTAAAAACTTCCACCTTGCAAGACTCTTTCAAGGCCTCCAACCCCTTAATCACCGCCAAAAGTTCCATACGATTGTTTGTTGTCTCAAACTCACCGCCAGACAAAACTTTTTCATGCCCAGCATAAATCAAAATTGAAGCCCAGCCACCCTTCCCAGGATTACCAGAGCAAGCACCATCGGTATACAAAACAATATTTTTCACATCAACCTCAATTCATTTTAAGCTTAGCTTGCAACTCTGCAAGAGTAGCGTCATTTTTTCTAAGCTCTGGAAAAACTTTCAGCCCGTCATTTTCAAACCTTGGCAAAATGTGGAAATGAAGATGAAAAACTGATTGCTCAGCCTCCTTTCCACTAGCATTTAAAATGTTAACACCGCTTGCCCCACAATCATCCACATATTTTTTTGAAATTTTCTGCACAGCACTCATCACATGCTTAAGAGTTTCCGACTCACAATCTAAAATATTAACAAAATGTTTTTTAGGAACTACCAGTGTATGGCCATTTGCATCATTTGAAATATCCAAAAAAGCATAAACAAATTCGTCTTCATAAATTTTATAACTTGACATTTCACCTTTTACAATCTTACAAAAAATACAGTCATTCATAATACAACTCCTTTAAAGTATTATACAACAAATTAAAAACTTCACAAAATAAAAAGAGAGAATTTTATAAATTCTCTCTCTAAGCATTATTTTTCTTCTGGGCAAAAAGAAACTAAAATGCCACCATTGCTATCTACAGCTGTATAAATTCGGGAGTTTTTAACTTTTTTATACTCATTCAATAAGTTTTTAAGCTGTTTAAGCTCATAATCTTCTAAAGGTCTAGCAACAAACTTTCCACTCTTAGACGGGTTTGTCTCAATGAGATTAGATAAAAAGTCGATTATTTCATTATATAGCGTGTAACCATGAAGTTGATTTTTCAATTTAATAGCCTTTCTATATAATTTCCACACTTCTTTCCACTCTTCTTTTTCATGCTCTGATAATCTTTTAAAGTTATTTTTATTATCGAAAAAAAATCTCGTCCACGATTCTTCCACTTGATCTTTATGTTCTTCGTCTGCAAAGAAAACTTGGTTAAATTTTCCTTTCTCGTACATTTTTTCTAAATTGTCCAATGCAATCTTTTTTATTGGTGAAATAATTTCTACTTTTTCTTTTTTCATTTTTTTCCTCCTTAGATTAAATATGTCTATATTATAACCTAGTATTTACACAAAGTCAATAGCAAAATTAATTTTTTTTCTACATTTTGTAGAATAAAACCTTGTCTTCTGCGCATGCTAATCAAGGGAGGTAAAAAATGAAAAAATTTAGACCTGGTGAACAAGCACCAAAGTCAGGCAATTATTCTTGCTATGACGCAAATGGAAGATGTGGCGGAAGCACTTATCTCGAAAAAGGACAAAGATTTCCTGCAACACAACATGAAGGTTCACATTACGAATCAGATGAAGAATAATTTAAAAAGATGCGCTATCAAAGCGCATCTTTTTCTATATATTGTGGCTAGTATGCGCATACTACTCACCAAATATGGCGCAGAGGACAGGATTCGAACCTGCGGAGGCTTGTAACCTCACACGCTTTCCAAGCGTGCGCCTTAAACCACTCGACCACCTCTGCACAGAACGCTCGGACTTTTGCAAAAATCTTTGATTTTTGCCCTTCTCTTAGCTTTGCTAAGAGAACAAACTTGCCACAGTTTTTCTGTGGCAAGAAAAGTCCGAGCCAAATTAAAATTCACAATTGTTTGGAGTTCTTGGGAACAAAATCACATCACGAATATTTGACACGCCAGTCACATACATCAAAATCCTCTCAAAACCAAGCCCAAAACCGCTATGTTCAACCGAACCAAACTTACGAAGATTCATATACCACCAATAATCTTCTTCTTTCAAACCCTTTTCATCCATAATTGCTTTTAATTTGTGGTAATCAGTCTCCCTTTCGCTTCCCCCTGTCACTTCGCCAATACCAGGGAAAAGAAGGTCGCAACCTCTTACCGTCTTGCCATCTTGGTTTATTTTCATATAGAAAGCTTTAATTTCCTTTGGATAGTCGGTAACAAAAACTGGTTTTTTGAAAACTTCTTCGCTTAGGTATCTTTCATGCTCAGTTTGTATGTCACACCCCCACTCCACTTTGAAGGCAAATTTGTCATTATTTTTCTTTAAAATATCGATAGCCTCAGTGTAAGTGATATGACCAAACTGGCTATTTACAACATTATTAAGCCTATCTATTAGCCCTTTATCAACAAAATTGTTGAAAAACGCCATTTCATCTGGACATTTTTTCATTATTCCAGAGATAATATACTTCATCATCTCTTCTTCCAAATCCATCAACCCGTTTAAATCCATAAAGGAAACTTCTGGCTCTAAATGCCAAAACTCGTTAAGGTGACGGGTCGTATTACTGTTTTCCGCTCTAAAAGTTGGTCCAAAGGTGTATATTTTTCCAAAAGCCGCTGCACAAGCCTCGCCTTCAAGTTGTCCAGTAGGAGTTAAAAAAGTCTTCTTGCCAAAAAGTTCATCTTTTGGTTCAAACTGTTTTTTCTCGTTATAAATATCTTGAGTTGTCACTCTAAAAAGTTCACTTCCGCCTTCGCAGTCGGAAGAAGTTATAATAGGCGTATGCACATAGACAAAACCTTTTTTGTTGAAAAATTCGTGAAGAAGGAAAGAAAGTTCACTTCTCACTCTAAACACCGCATTGAAAAGGTTTGTTCTTGGTCTAAGATAGGCAATTTCACGCAAAAATTCAAGCGAATGCTTTTTCTTTTGAAGAGGATATTCGCTATCTGTGGCTGAAATAACAGTTATCTCCTCTGCTTGCATTTCAAATGGTTGCTTGTTTTCAGGAGTTAAAACAATTTTGCCTTTACACATAATTGCAGAGCCTGTATTCAACTTTTCAACCACATCAAAGTTTGCAAGTTTGTCTTTTGTAAACACAATCTGAAGACCTTTAAAAGAGGTGCCGTCATTAAGGTCAATAAAACCAAAAGAGCCGTTGCTTCGACTGCTTTTAACCCAGCCAGCAACCACAACCTCTTGTCCTCCAAATTGTTCTTTGTCTTGATGAATTAATTTAATATCCAACTTTTTCATAATTATTTCCTCTTAAAAATTTTCATGTTTATTTCTATGGATTGAGCCTGTCTGGACCTCTGAAAATAAACTCGGCTTCTTTGATGGTTGGAATCCCAAGAAGAACCATAATCATGCGGTCAAGACCAAGCCCAAATCCACCATGTGGTGGCATGCCGTACTTAAAAAATTCAAGATAAAACTCAACGTCCTTATCCAGCCCTTTTTCCTTTGCTTGAGCCTTCAAAATATCGTATCGGTGTTCTCTTTGCGCGCCTGTAGTTATTTCCACACCCTTCCAAATAAGGTCATAGCCTTGAGGAATGCCATCTTTGCGCATATGATAGAAGGCTCGCTTTTCAGCGCTGTAGTCAGTTATAAACAAAAACTCATGGCCAAACATCTCTTTCGCCAAATTTTCACACAACCTTTCAGCCTCAGTTGTCAAATCACCCTTTTCGCTTTCGTCAACTTTAAAGCCATATCTCTTTTCAAGCTGGCTGTAAACATCAGCAAGCTTCATTCTTGGAAAAGGCAAGGTCGGAACAATAACATCTACATTAAAAGTTTCTTTGATTTGCTCACCATAGCTCTCTTTTATGCGTTTAAGCATATGTGCAAGCATTTCCTCTTCAAGTTTCATAACATCTTCAAAGGAATTTATAAAAGAAAACTCAAGGTCAAAGCCAGTAAATTCGGTCGCATGTTTTTTGGTGTGTGATTTCTCTGCTCTAAAGACAGGCCCACACTCAAAAATGCGTTCAAACCCAGATGCCATTGCCATTTGTTTGTAAAACTGTGGGCTTTGAGCAAGATAAGCCTTGCGGTCAAAATACTTAACCTCAAAAACTTCAGAACCACTCTCGCTTGCGGTTGGAATAAGTTTTGGCGAGTGAATTTCGATAAAATGACGCTCTTGTAAAAACTCTCGAAGTGCTGAAGCCATCACTGTTTGCACTTGAAAAATCAACTGATTTTTTGGTTGACGAAGGTCAATCCAGCGATAGTCAAGTCTTTGGTCTATAAAACTCTCTGACCCAATAGGAAGCGCCTCCGCTCTTGAAGTTATCTCCACGCTATCAGGAATAATTTCAATGCCACCAAGTTTCACATATTCATTTTTAACTGCTCGTCCAATAACTTTGACAGTGCTTTCAAGTGTGGCATGTGAAAAAATCTCTGCAACTTCTGGTGTTTCACTTTTTACAACAGTAATTTGTATTTTACCAGATAAATCTCGAATAACAACAAATTGCATATTTTTCTTATCTCTTAAATTTTCAATCCAGCCTTGAACTTCAACTTGCCCTTCTTTAATGTCTGCAATTCTCATAACAACTCCTTACAAAAAAGAATTATATCACAAATTTTTCTCCATGGCAAGAAAATCAAAAACATTAGGAATATAAAAATAAAATTTCGCCTATATTTCAAGGCAAAAATGCAAATTAAAACCTTCTTTTCACACGCCGTCCTTTCTTTGCTAAAAATTAATCGCAATCAAAATTGCAAAGTCGTCCAGCGCTTGGGCTGGTGGTGCGAGCGGTGGAAGCCCTTACCCCTAAAATGTTGTCACATTTTTGGGGACACCGCGAACCCAGGAGTTTCGACTC
>CALVUB010000036.1 GCA_944363385.1 uncultured Clostridia bacterium | reverse complement strand
CAACTTTTTCTTCATCCTGCTTAAAAGAGAAAGAAAACTATAATATATTATGCAAGATTGAAAGCCCATGTTATTCTGAAAGAGTGTTGCTTTTATCGTCTTTATAACCCTCGCTTACAAATTCTATAAAAAACTTCATATCTTTTCTGCTTATTGGCACGCCTTTATGATAATTTGCCGCAACATTGATACCCATTTTCTTTACAGGTTTTAAAGAATGAACATGGCCAAAAAAGTTTATAATACCAGGTTTAGTTCTTGCTGGAAAATGGTTCATATAAACATCAACGCCAAAAATCTTTTTGTCAAGCATCAATCCTTCCCGATAAACATCTGCAAAGCCGAGTTTTTTAAGTTTTTGTCTAAACTGTTCAAAAGTCTCCCCTTTTGCAAGTTTTTCATGGTTGCCACAAATAAGATAAACTTTGCCATTCAAGCGTTTGATGACATTATAGTCTCCAAAATCGCCAAGATGATAAACTATATCCTTTTTAGAAACAACGCTGTTCCAATTTTTTACAAGATTTTCAGTCATTTCTTCTTTTGTTCTATAACCAAACTGACGAATTTTGTATTTTCTAGGGTCATTAAAGTGCGTGTCTGAGATAAAGAAATAATTTTTAGGTGCAAAGTTGTTGGAAAGTTTAATAAGTTTTTTAGTAAAGTCTTTCCAAACTCCCTCAAGGCTTTTTAGGTCATATATATAATTAACGAGTTTGTTCATTGAAGTTTTTGGAAAATCTTTTAACAGCATATTGACTGGCAATTTTTTTACATAACAAAAATCAGGATTTATCACATAGGCAATCGGAATAAGGCTATACATTCTGCAAAATTCTTGTGTAAAATCAACATTTTCAGTCAGCCTTTTGTATAGATAATTGCCAAGATGATTGACTGCAACATCTTCTTCAATTTTTTCATAAGAAATGGCAAAAAGTTTGCCAATATAGCTTGGGAAAATTGTAAGCGAAGCCTTTGATTTTGCCACAATTTCAAAAGCTCTTTTGTCCGCTTGATAATTTAAGTCGGTAAATTCACTATGAAAAACATGTCGAAGACCTAGCCACAAAATCTCTAAATTTTGAGCTATTGATGGTTTCTTTTCAATTGCCATTGCCACATTGGTAAGAGCGCCCAAACACACGATAGTCGTTTTGGATTTGCTTGCAAGTGCTATAATTTTCTTGACTGCTGGCGAAACTTGACTATAAAGCTCATTGCAAAATCCTTCACTGCCTTCAAAACAAATATCGTAGTCTTTAAAACCAACATAACGCAATATTCTATGCACTTCCAGTTCATTTTCAAGTTGGGTCTCATGAAGATTTAATCCTTTAAACTTAAATGGCGCAAGCGTTATTGCTTCAACTTCAACGCTTGGTTCAGCGAAAGCATAACATAGCGCCAAATCATCTTCAATAGTGTTTCCACAATCAAGGTCTATCACAATTTTTTTCTTTTTAATATTTTCTTTTTTCATAATTTCCTCACAATGATTATAACACAAACAACTTACAAAGCAAAATATTTGACAAATTTTTCAAAAGATTTTGTTCTCCATAGCAATCTATGATATAATCACAAGTAGAGAGGTGTTTTATGCTAAGAAAAACAGCTTTTATAACTGGTGGCTCTGGCGGAATTGGCTGGGCAACCGCTGTTAAATTTGCAAGAGAAGGTTACAATATTGCAACCACTTTTTTGACAGGTGATGTTGAAAAATTAAAAAAAGAATGTGAAAGCCTTGGAGTTGAATTTGAGGCTTACAAAATGGACCTTCGAGATGAGTTTTCTGTTCGCCAAACATTTGATAAGGTTTTTAAGCGATTTGATTATGTGGATGTTGTAGTTTGCAATGCTGGAAAAGCTGATAAAGAAATGCTATTTTCCGATGTTCCAATGGAAAATATAGACCAGCTTTTAAACACCAATTTAAGAGGAACAATAATTTGTAATCAAGAAGCTTTTAAGCGTTTTATTAAACAAAAACATGGCTCAATTGTCAATGTTACTTCTATCTTTGGAATAAACGGAGGCCCTTGCGAAGCTGTTTATTCTGCAACAAAGGGCGGAATTATTGGACTGACTAAGGCTGTGGCTATGGAAGGAGCGCCGTACAAAATCAGGGTTAATGCAGTTGCGCCTGGATATATCGACACCAAAATGACTGCTCATTTTAACGAAGAAGAAAAAAATCATGCCATTTCGATGACTCCACTTTCTCGGATTGGACAAGGACAGGATGTGGCTGAAGCGATATACTTTTTAGCCTCTGACAAAGCCTCTTTTATTACAGGTGAGGTTTTAACAGTTTCAGGAGGAGTGCTTAGGTTTTAGGACGCCCGTTTGCCTTCTTTTGCAAAAAGAAGGCTTTTTTCGTTTACCCCCCCCGCCAAACATGGCGGGGGTAAACGAAAAAAAACAAACCCGCTTTGAAAGCGGGCTTGTCAACGGGCGTCTCCACTATCACCAAAAAAATCAAAAGCTTTCATAATTTCTTCAAGACTTTGCGTTGGACTGATGGCTTCTTTAAGGTCAAAACCACTCGATTGAATTTTCATAGTTCTTTCATTTTCTTCAGGCCGAGTGCTTAAAAATTTATCAGCTAAAGTGTCAAATTTATCATTCTCGTTAAGCTCCATCTCGGTGACAGGCTTAATCATATTTTTCCCACTTCGTTCTATATGAACTTCTCTAGCGCTTTCAGGTTTGTCTTTTTTGTATTGTTGCATTTTGCTAAGAAGAATACGCATACTGTCGTTGTCAGAAACAGAGTTGGTAGAAACAATATCCGATTTTTTATCTTGATTTAAAATTTTTGAAATATCTTTCAAAAGTTGTTTGTATGAGTTATTGTGCTCAACGCCAGGATATTTATTTTTAAGCTCTTCAAAAAAAGCTAAGATATGTTGATAGACAAGTTTAAACTGCTCGCCACGCAAATTTTCAAGATTTTTCGCTCCTTCATCTTGAAATTTTTTGTAAGATTCAAGCACCGCAATAATATTCTTTTGGCGGTTTTCCACTTCAGCGGTATAATTTTTAACCTCTAAAAGTTTGCGTTCTGAGGCAATAACTTTAAGCTTTTCTTCCATAATAGTGGCTTCATATTCGCTTTTTAAGTTGGCTATAAACTTATCCACTTCGCTTTTGTTATAGCCATTTATTTCATTTGAAAACATAAAAATCCTCGCTTTTTCAAATCATATTGCTCAAGATAAATATTATCACAGAAAAGCAAAGAATTGCAACAAAAAATGCAAGAGGAAGCACATCTATTTGAAAGAAAAAGGTAAATAAGGCGCAAAAAAGAAAGAAAACATATGATTTAGCATGAATTTTGTTATGAAAAAAAGCAAAACTACTCAATGAAGCAAGCGTAAATGCCATAAAAATGAAAGAAGGAAAAACATATAAAATTTTCATAAAATAACAATAAAAATAAAAAGCACCAACAGAAAGCATTAACGCACCAAAATAATAGGAGCTGTCAATCCTTAAAAAAGCACCTCGAAGAAAAACACAAAAGCCAGCCTCTATTAAAAAAGCAAAAAACCAAAAATCTTTAAACTGCGAAAAAAAGATAAAATAAATGCTTGTAAAGCAAAACAAAATAAAAGCGAGCGCAAAACTTGCCTGTAAAATTGTAGATTTTTTAATTTTTAGTATTCTAGACCTCATAGAAATATTTTGCCCAAATTTATATAAATTAAAAAAGAAATAGTTTTCTATTTCTTTTTCTTTTCATCCTTCAAAACTTCCTCTGTCTCGCTTTTTTTATTATCATCAGAATTTTGTGCCTTGCTTGCTAGCTTTTTTTCTTCTTTCTGTTGTCTTTTAAGCGCCTTCTTCTCTTTGCGTTGCTGTTCTTTCTCGCGCTCTTTTTGCTGATAAACAGCAATGCGCTCTGCCCAAACAGGCTTAAGCTCAACAACCGCCTTTGCTTTTTTATATTTAACCAGCAAAAAGTTGGTTAAAATAAGAATTATTTTAATAATAATAAGCAAAATGCTAAAAAGCTGAGAAACTTTGATTGAACATAAATAAAGACTGTCGCCTCTAAGCGCCTCAATCCAAGCCCTGCCAATTCCATAAAGAATGAAATACATCGCAATTGACGATCCACGATAGCGATATTTATCTTTTCGGAGCAATATCATTAAAACTGCAAAAACAATAAAGTTCCAAATGCTTTCATAGAAGAAGGTTGACAAATGCCACTCTCCATTGATCACAGTTGAAAGCGGAAACCACATAAGGTTTGGATCGGTCACCTCAATTCCATAACAGCAACCAGCAAAATAGCAACCTATTCGGCCAATCGCCTGGCCTAAAATAAGGCTTGGAGCAATCACATCGGCCACATCAAGAAAATTCTTTTTGTGGATAAGACAATAAATCGCTACGCCTAAAGCTCCACCAATTACACCGCCATATACAGCAAGTCCGCCATCCCAAATGCGTAAGATTTCAACGAAAGAATAGCTATAGTCACTGAAAATAACATAATAAAGCCTTGCTCCTATTATGGCAAGTGGAAGCACATAACAAGCAATTACGATAAAATCATCGGTGGTCAAGCCTCTAAGCTTTGCATTTTTGCAGGCAACAAAAACGCCTAGTGCCATTCCTAAAGCAATTAAAAATCCATAATATGTTATTTCTGCGCCAAACAGAAAAAAAGAATGAGCGGTAAAACCAAATAACATACATATATTTTATGCTTCAAATCATGAAAAGTCAAACAATTTTGTTTGGCTACAGGCTATGTGGCAAAAAAATTTCATTTTTTAAACCTCTCGCCTTTCAGCCTCGAGCTTTCCGCTCGCTTATCGCTCGCTCTGCCACATAGCCCCAAACTCTATACTGATTAAAAATCGGCACAAAACTCACCTCTGACAAAAAAGAGATTAACCATTTGGTTAATCCCCATTATTCCCACTTTCAAAGCTTTATCCTTTCCAAATCTTAAGCCACCCACTCGGTCCAGCCAGAGCCAAGCAACAAATCAGTGGTCACCGTTCCAGTTGCAATGTCGGCAAAAATAGTAAAGTTTTTCGGCAACGGAGACCCATCTTCATTAAGCCAAACAAAGCCAGAAAAATCGGTGCCATAAAATTGTTTTATAACACTATCGCCAACATACATGGTGGCTAAAGAATTGTTTATTGTCCAATTTTCTAAAGTTGAGCCACAAAGACTAGCCTGGCTTATTTGGGCAATACAATAGCAATCTGTAATTATTCCGCCCTCTCCTATCTGCCCAAACAAAGCGCCAGCAAATTGATTTGCAAAAATAATTCCTTCACTGCCAGAATTTGAAATTGAAACAGAAGCACCACTGCCAATCAATCCTCCAGCGTAGTTTCCACTAGCTGAGACTGCGCCCAAGTTTAAACTTTCTGTGATTGTAAACTGCGCTTTATCATCTCCAGTGGTGTAGCCAATCAGTCCACCCACATTGTCTTTTCCGCTAACATAGCCAAAATTTGAAAGTGAAGAAATGTTGTAGCTGACTGTTCCTGTAGAGCTAACATAACCAATCATGCCACCAACATTGTCTCCAGCAGAAGAAACTGGAAAAGAATTGAAAATATTGGAAATTTCAAGAGCGAATGAGCCACTTTTAGTTATCTCAATTCCGCCAATTATCGAGCCAACATTGTTTCCTGTAGCGCTTACCTCTGAAAGGTTTTGATAGTTTGAAATGCTCATGCTACTAGTTGATGAAGAACTTTGAATATTGACTTGTCCAATAAGTCCACCAATGAAACTAGCGCCTTGGACTGCACTATAATTCACACTATCTTGCACCAAGCTTCCGCCAAAAGAGCCGACTAATCCACCAATATAGCTTCCTTCTGTGGTCATCGTTCCTGTGTTAGAGTTGGAAATAAGAGAGGCAGAATTTGAAAAATAACCAACCACACCGCCAACATAGTCACCATTTGCAGTGATATCACCGCTGTTTTCACATTGCAAAATATCAAAACTATTCACCCAACCAGCAATACCGCCTACATAATTTCCAGTCGCTGTTATATCGCCTTCATTTATGCAATTAGATAAAGTATTTTGGCTGTTATAAGAATAATAATCACAATAAGCCACAATGCCAGCAACATAATTATTGCCAGAAATGTTGCCGTAGTTTTGACAGTTTGAAGCTACAACTCCAGTCGAAGAAGTCTTTTGCGCTACAATTCCGCTGACATAGTCTCCACCAGAAATGTCTCCATAATTGACGCAATCAACAGCTTTGCTTGCACCAATACCTGAAGCAGACCCACCTTCAGCTTTAAGCGAAACATGATTTTTACAATTTTGCGCCTCACTTCCACCAATGCCATACACATTTTTGCCATTAAGATTGCCATAGTTTTCACAGTTTTTTACTAAATCTATGTTGTCACCATAAAGAATAGTAGGAGTGGTAGCAATGCCATAAACTGTTTCGCCAGTCAAATCACCATAATTGAAACAATCAACCACGCCATAAACATCGCCAGTCTCTCTACTGCCTTTTGTAGCGCTTCCTATGCCCTCAACTCTTCCTGTAACATTAACAGTCACGCTTTCATCATTAATACAATTTACAATTTTTGGGGCAACCAGATTTCTACCTGAACTGGTCGAGCCAATACAACTAACGCTCCCATTTCCTTCAAACGAGCCATAGTTTGTGCAGTTTGTTATGGCAACCGCTCCACTTGCAATGCCACGAGCGCTACCAAAAACTCCACTAAAATTACCATAATTTTTACAGTTATCTATAAGACCTATGCTCCCACTCGCTATACCTGCAAGCTGTGCGGATGTGTTATTTGCACTGATGCTAGCATAATTCACGCAATTTTTAAAGGTAGAATTATAATAACCTTGATAAATGTAAACCTCTCCAACGATACCTGAGACATAAGTTTGATTTGTGAACTTTACACTTTCTTCCACCACAATATTATCGACAATCAAATAATCCTGTCCCATTGCCCAATAACAATAAACATAACCAGCTAGAGTTCCAACCGATGTTCCACCATTTATCGACGAATCTTTTATTGTTAAGTTTTTGAAAGTCATTTGACTTGTAACATTACCGGAAGAAACTTTGGAATAATATATGTAAAGATAGCCAAACAAACCTGCCTGAATGCTTCCTGTCTGATTTGACACATCAATTTTCATGCCCGAAATTGAAAAACCACCGCCATCATAACTGCCCGAAAAATATCTATTGACGCTCACGCCATCTCTAGTTACAGATATTCCTATTGGTTGCCACAGATATGCTGAAAGGTCGAGATTTTTTGTTTGTTTAAAATATTTTCCCACATAACAGCAATTTGCATCACTATCACTTGGAGGCACCAAAACCGAGGTGTTGCCTGTATAAATTGTCCAAGAAAGATATGCCAGATCGGTTTCTGACTGAATAAGGTATGGGCGTGCTTCAGTGCCAGAGCCTGAAAGTGTGTAATTATCAAAATCAACGTCGAGTGCTTCTTGAGCCGCCTCGTCTGTCCAATAAATTTTTCTATCTACTAAAATAGGGTAACCATTGTTTTGTAAGGCATCAATAAGCCAAAGAAAATCAAAATCCCATGAATAAGAGCTGTTCCAGTTGGACGAGTCAAGATACCACTCTTCATTTTTTGCCCACTCTTC